>JANLFZ010000439.1:0-3484 GCA_024653385.1 Thermoguttaceae bacterium
AGCCCGCTCCACGGCCTTCCAGACGCGGGGAATCGCAATCGCGGCGATGATCCCCAAGATCATCACCACCACCACGATCTCGACCAGAGAGAAACCGGTTCGACGGTTCATGCGATGTCGAGCAGGGGGGATGCCTGCGGAAAACCAGGACCTCCAGCGACGCCTGCCCGCGCTGAAATATAGCTCCTGGGAAGGGTTGACCGTGCCCCCAAGGCAACCGCCGACCTCAACAAGCCGCCGAGCCCCCTTCCGCTTGCCCCGCGAAGCGTTCCAAGACCGACCAAACCCGACACCTTCCTGGTGGTGAGGTAGTACCTAACCAGGTTATGTTTTCCGGCCTCTTGCCTCCCATCGCTACCGAGGCACCGAAGTCCACCGAACAACGAGGGGTTCAGTATGCCGGCCGAACCCACCTGTGGGAGGGCCATCGAGTGCCTCTCCTACCTTTTCTCTTCGCCGGTTGGCCGATGCTTGCGGCTGACCCCCTCGCGTTCCAAGGTCGCACCGTAGCGGGCCGATCGCTTCGGCCCCCGAGGCCATAGCTTCCACCACTCGATACCGAGTATCTTGATAGCACTTCCAACGCACTCGGATCGGCCAAGGAGAATGGGATGACCCATCGCCGTCAATTCCTTCTCGTCGCCTCGGGTCAGGCGATGGCGGCGGTCCTCGGCGCGTCGATGGGCCTCTACGCCTCCCGCCTCACCGCACAAGGAGCCAAGAAATCCTCTCGCCCGGCCTCGGGCCCCTTGCGGGTATCGCCCCGGAACCCTCGCTACTTCTGCGATGCCGAGGGCCGCGAGGTACTGTTGGCGGGTTCGCACACGTGGAACAGTCTGGTCGACATGGGCCGCGGCGACCCGCCCGAGCCGTTTGATTTCGACGCGTACCTCGATTTTCTCGGTCGCTACGGCCACAACTTCATCCGGCTTTGGGCCTGGGATTCGACGACCTGGGACACGCGAGCCAACGGGCGTTTGGGCAAGGACTTTATCCACCAAGCCGGCCCGCTGCCGTGGCTTCGCAAGGGGCCGGGCACGGCTCTGGACGGCAAACCCAAGTTCGACCTGACGCAGTTCAACCCCGCGTACTTCGATCGCCTGCGCCGGCGAGTCCAAGCCGCGGGCCGCCGTGGCATCTACGTTTCGGTCATGTTGTTCGAAGGTTGGGGGATGTTCCACGGCAACCGCCGGCGCGGAACCAAGGATCAATGGGCTTGGCGCAGCCATCCCTTTCATCCGGAGAACAACTCCAGCGGCATCGACGCCAAGGAAAAAGTGCACAGCCGAGCCTACCCGGCCGTCAACGCGGTCCAAGAGGCCTACCTCCGCAAGGTCGTCGATACGGTCAACGATCTAGACAACGTGTTGTACGAAGTGATCAACGAAGGCGGCGAGAAGGAGTGGGACTGGTGGGTGGTGGAGACGGTGCGCCGGTACGAACGCGCCAAGCCCCGCCAACACCCGATCGGCATCACGGGTCACGGCGCCGAGCGGTTGCCAAGCATGTTGGCCAGCCCGGCCGATTGGATTTCGCCCGGCCGACAGGACGGCTTTGGCGACGATCCGCCCGCGTGGGACGGCAAGAAGGTGAGCCTGCTCGACACGGACCACGTGTGGGGCGTCGGCGGCACCGGCGCCTGGGTCTGGAAGAGCGTCCTTCGCGGCCATAACCCGCTGTTCATGGACCCGTACGATGGAACGGTACTCGGCAACCGGTTCGATCCGCAGTGGGAGCCGATCCGCCGCAATCTCGGCCACGCCCTCCGCCTGGCCCGACAATGGAACCTTGCGGCGATGGTTCCGCACGACCGGCTTGCCTCGAGCGGGTACTGCCTAGCGGACCCCGGCGAGTGTTATGCCGTTTATGTGCCGACCGGCGGCAAGGTGTTCGTTGATTTGGGCGGGGCCACGGCCCGGTACAACATCCAGTGGTTCGCCCCATCCACCGGAAAGACCGTCGCGGGCGCGCCGGTTACCGGCGGTGGCCGTTGCGACCTGACGGCGCCGTTTGCCGGCGACGCGGTGCTGTGGCTCCAACGAGCCCAGTAGCGACCGTTCACGGGGACTACCCCCGTTTTCGCGGCGAAGGAGCGCGAAAATGGAAATGTCCCCTTCGGGCGTGAAGGGGACAAGCACGTTTTCCTCAGAAAGGAACAGCATCCATGCCAACTGTGCTGAGACGGCGACCGGCCGACGCATTGCGGGTGGACCATTCCCAAGGATCGAACCGCGCCGGGTGCAATCCATTGCGACAAGAAGCATCGGCCCGCGTGAGTCGCCGGGCCTTTCTCGGGGCCGGTCTTGCCGCCGTGTCGGCCCCGTGGGTCGTTCCGGCCTCGGCGCTGGGCGCCGACGGCAAATCGCCGCCGTCCGAACGGATCGCGTTGGGGGTACTCGGCGTGGGCGCGCAGGGGCAGTGGGACCTGCGGGCGTTCTTGAACCACGACGACGTGCGGGTCGTCGCGCTGTGCGACGTGAACCGGCGCAACCTCGATGCCGCCCGGCAGCACATCGCCCAGCGCTACGGAAAGGCCGACGCGAAGGTCTTCGCCGACTTTCGTGACCTCGGTTCCGACCGCTCGATCGATGCCGTGCAGATGACGTTGCCGGTGCATTGGCACGCCATCCCCTCGATCCACGCCATCCTCCAGGGCAAACACGTGTACTACGAGAAGCCGATGGCGATGTCGTTCGAAGAGGCATGCCGGGTGCGCGACGCGGTCCGAAAGAAAGGCGTGGTCTTCCAGTTCGGTACGCAACAACGGTCCGACCAGTATTTCCGCTGGGCTTGCGAGCTGGCGCTGGGCGGTCGGCTCGGGAAGGTCCGCGAGATCCAGGTGTCGGTGCCTGGCGGCCGGCGCAGCGAATCGCTGCCCGAACAGCCCGTGCCCGAGTGGGTCGACTGGAACCGCTGGGTCGGTCCTGCCCCGATGACGCCGTTCCATGTCCAGAAGCTCCAGCGCGACTGGCACGAGAACATCACCAACTTCTCGCTGGGCATGATCTCGTGTTGGGGCATCCATCACCTCGACATTGCCCAGTGGGGTAGCGGCACTGACGCCACGGGACCTGTCCGGGTCGAGGGGAAGGGCGAGTTTCCATCCGAGGGCACGTGCGACGCGATCCTTCGATGGACCGTTCGGTTCGAGTACGCCCGGACCCCGCCGGTCACGTTCGTCAGCGACGGCCAGGGATTCGATCACGGCGTGCGTTTCGTGGGCGAATCGGCATGGGTCCACGTGACCCGGGGCTCGATCCGAGCCGGCGACCCGAAGTTCCTCCGCGATCCCGAGAACAAGCCGGAAAAACTGCCCGTGCGCCTGCCGGTCAGCCGCGACCACACGCGCAACTTCGTCGACGCGATCAAGGCGGGCCGCCGGGCCATTTGCGACATCGAAACGGCCGTGCGCGGCGACACCCTGTGCCAGATCGCCTTGATTGCGGTGAAACTAGGCCGCAGACTCTCGTGGGACCCCCAAGCA
>JANLFZ010000439.1:3494-5334 GCA_024653385.1 Thermoguttaceae bacterium
CGGTTCGTGGGCGACGACGAGGCCAACCGGATGCTGAAGGCCAGGCCCATGCGACCGCCCTGGAGCCTGCCCGACGTGTGAAATCCCATCCGCGGTCTGAAAGGCGCTTTCCCCAACTGTCTTCTTCGGCAGTACTTAGCTTCGCCACCTACCAAGCGAACAGGAATCCTCTTGCGTGCTTCCTTCCGGCCTGCCTATACTAGAGGGGTATGTACACATCTCTAGGAGGTAGACTGATGAGTTTCTCCTCGCTGGAAGAGGCCATTCGCGGCAAGACCGCCAAAGTGGGGGTAGTTGGACTGGGCTACGTGGGCCTCCCCCTGATCCGAGCCTTTGTGGGCGCGGGTTTTTCCACGCTGGGCTTCGACGTGGACCAGTCCAAGATCGATCGGCTCTTGGCCGGCCAGAGTTACATTGCCCATATTCCGTCCCCGTGGATCGCCGAGTGCGTGGCCAAGGGAGCGTTCCAGCCCACGGCCGATATGAAGCGTCTGGCCGAGGCTGACGCCATCCTGATCTGCGTGCCCACGCCGCTGAACGAGAGCCGCGATCCGGACCTCCAATTCATCGAAATCACGGCCCGGCAGATTGCGGCGGTCCTGCGGCGCGGCCAATTGGTGGTCCTCGAAAGCACGACGTATCCGGGCACGACGCGCGACGTGGTGCTGCCCATTCTGGCCTCGAGCGGCCTGAAGGTCGGGGAGGACTACTTCCTGGCCTTCAGCCCCGAGCGGGAAGACCCGGGCAACCCGACCTACTCGGCGCACTCGATTCCGAAGGTCGTCGGCGGCATCGAACCGCGCAGCGGGCGCCTGGCGGAATTGCTCTACGGCCATGCGGTGGTCCGGGTCGTTCCGGTCTCGAACTGCGAAATCGCCGAGGCCTGCAAAATCCTCGAGAACACGTACCGCTCGGTGAACATCGCGATGGTCAACGAGCTGAAGATGCTGTTCGACCGGCTGGGCATCGACGTGTGGGAAGTGATCGAGGCGGCCAAGACCAAACCCTTCGGATTCCAGGCGTTCTACCCGGGACCAGGCCTGGGCGGACACTGCATTCCCATCGACCCGTTCTACCTCAGTTGGCTCGCGCGCAAGCACGGCATGCCGACCCGGTTCATCGAGTTGGCGGGCGAAATCAACACGAGCATGCCGCAGTACGTGATCCACAAGGTGATCGAGGGACTCAACGACGCGCGCAAGCCCTTGCGCGGCAGCAAGGTCTGCGTGCTGGGGGTCGCCTACAAGAAGGATGTGGACGATCCGCGCGAGAGTCCGTCGTTCGTGCTGATGGAGCTGTTGCTGGCCGGAGGGGCCCAACTCAGCTACAACGACCCGCACATCCCCAGGCTGCCGCCGATGCGGCACTACAAGGTGCCCGACCTGACCAGTTCGCCGCTTTCGGCCGAGTTTCTCGCGGCGCAGGACTGCGTGCTCATCGCCACGGACCATTCGGCCTACGACTACGACTTCATCGTGCGCCACGCGCCGTTGGTGGTCGACACCCGCAATGCCACGAAGCACGTGCGCGAAGGCCGCGAGAAGATCCGCAAGGCCTGATCGCCCGGCGGTTGCGCGTGCCGCGACGCGCGGGTGGGGTTATCGCGGGCCGGCAGGGGCCTCCGTCGCGGCCGGAGCGGCGGCGCTCGTCGTCGGCGCGAGAGGACTGGGGCGGCCGTCTCGGATCGTGCCCAGCGGCACGGGCCGGGCGTTGCTCCCCAGGTTGTCCCAGCGGACCACGCCGCACTCGCCCTGCCACGGCGACAACTCCCGGAGGGCGTCGCCGATCCGAGCCCGGTTCAATCCCGCTTTGCGCACCGCCTCGGCGACCAGCTTCACCG
>JANLFZ010000440.1 GCA_024653385.1 Thermoguttaceae bacterium
CGCCCGGGCAGTCGCCGCCGCCCGACGCGCTGGACCGCCTGGTCGATCGGGTCGACGACTGGGAACCCTAAGGGCGGCAGTCCTGGCCGGACGGAGTCGCTTGCGTTGTCGATTGGGACTACCCGTCGCTCGAGCCTTGCTGGCTTCTTTCGTCCCGAAGATAATGACTAGATTGGGTTTTACCGCCTTTGGGAACCCTGTTGGGTCGGGGGCTGGCCAGCACGAGGCGTGTGGGTCGATGGTCAAGACAGCCGTTTGTCGCCGTGGTTTTCTCGCCAAGCCGTGGGTCGTCGTGGGCGGATCGCTCGCCCTGGCCGCGGTGCTTCTGGCGCTGAGGTTCCGCCCGGTTTCGAGTCCGGTCGAGGGTCGCTCGCTGGTGTTGTACTGCGCGGCGGGCTTGCGCGCGCCCGTCGCGGAGATCTGCGCCGAGTACCAACGGGAATACGGGGTGGAAGTGCGCGCCGAGTATGGCGGCTCGGGCGCGCTATTGAGCAGACTCAAGCTCGCGCCCGAGCGGGCCGACCTGTTCCTCGCGGCCGAGGAGTCGTATCTGCGCGAGGCGCGGGCGATGAAGCTCGTCGCCGAGATCCTGCCCGCGGCCAGACAGCATCCGGTGATTGCCGTGGCGGCGGGGAATCCCAAGGGGATCCGGACGCCGGCCGATCTTCTGCGAAGCGAGGTCTCGGTGGCCCTGCCCAATCCCGAGTTGGCGGCGGTTGGCCGGGCGGTCCAGCGCGTGCTGGCCGGTTCCAATCAGTGGGAGCGACTTTCGGCGCGCATCCAAGGCCCCGAGGCGAAGGTGTCGCTCGTCGGCACCGTGAACGAGGCTGCCCAGGCGGCGAAACTCGGCGCCGCCGACGCGGCGCTGGTGTGGGACGCCACGGCGCGGCAGTTCGGGTTGGAGTACATCGAGCCGGCCGAGTTCGTCGAGCGCGCCACGGAGCAGGTGGCCATCGGCGTGTCCAGCGGCACGGCCCAGCCGACGGCGGCCTTGCACTTTGCCCGGTATCTCACGGCCCGCGACCGCGGCCAGCCCATCTGGGAGAAACACTCTTTGGCGCCGCTGGACGACGCCGATGCCTGGGAGGATCGTCCCGAGATCGTGCTCATGTCGGGGGCGATGCTCAAGCCCGCCGTCGACGAGCAGATCAAGGAGTTCGCCGAGCGCGAGGGGGTGTCGATCAACACGATCTACGCCGGGTGCGGGATTCACGTGGCCCAGATGAAGGCCCTCAAGAAGGGCGACACCGCCCCGCAGCGGTTCCCCGATGCCTACTTCGCGTGCGACTGCTCGTTCATGACCCAGGTGCAGCAGTGGTTCGGGGCGGCCAAGAACATCTCGCGGAACGACATCGTGCTGGCCGTGGCCAAAGGGAACCCCAAGCAGGTCCGTTCGGTCCAGGACCTGACGCGGCCCGAACTGCGGATCGGCCTGGGCCATCCGAAGAACTCGGCGCTTGGCGCGATCACCGACGACCTGCTCAAGAAGATCGGGCTTCACGAGAAGGTCTACCGGGCGGATCGGAAGCAGCCGGTGGTTCACACCGACGCGGGCCACGATCTGGTCAACAAGCTTCGCGTGGGGGCCCTCGACCTGGCCGTGGTGTACCGCAGCAACGTGCTTAGCCACGCAAAGACCGGCGAGGAGTACATCGATGCCGTCGAGATGAACTTGCCCGAGGCGATCGCCATCCAGCCCTACGCCGTGGCCAAGGAGTCAAAGCACAAGTACCTGATGCGCCGGCTGTTGGAGAAGTTCCTTTCGCCCCAATCGCACGAGCGGTTCACCGGCGTGGGGTTCCATTGGGTGGCGGAGGAGCCGCGATGAGTCCCGAGGCACATTCGCCTCGCCCTGCCCAGGCGCCCGCGCCGGACCTCGGCCCGCAGCTCGGGGCGCGCGACAGCCGCCTCTTCGACGCCCTGTTCGTGGGCCGCCTAGCCACGGTCCTCGGGGTGTATCTGGCATTGATCGCCGGATTGCTGGTGGCTTTGGGGTCGTTTACGTCCCCCAGCGATCTGGCGCGTGCGACGCAAAGCGAGGAAATCCGGTACGCCTTCTGGCTGAGCCTCGAGACCTGCACGCTGGCGACGATCCTCTCGCTGTGGATCGCCGTGCCGTCGGGCTATCTGCTTTCGCGGTTCCAGGTGCCGAGGCCGCGCCGGCGCTGGAGCTGGCGCGATGGGGGCTCCTGGTTGGCGTACTTCCTTCAGAACCTGCTCGATGCCCTGCTCGATATTCCGATCGTGCTGCCGCCGTTGGTGATCGGGCTGGCCCTGTTGATTCTCTTTCAAACGTCGTTGGGCAAGGCGGTCGAGCGGGTCCATCCGGTGACGTTCGATGTTCCGGCCGTCATCCTGGCGCAGTTCACGGTGGCCTGCGCGTTCGCCGTGCGCACCATGCGGGTGACGTTCGACCAGATCAGCCCGCGGTCCGAACAGGTGGCCTTGACGTTGGGGTGCAGCCGGCGGCAGGCGTTCTGGCTGGTCGTGTTTCCCGAGGCCCGCCGGGGGCTGGTGACCGCGGCCACGCTCTCGTGGGCCCGATCGCTGGGCGAGTTCGGGCCGATCCTCGTGTTCGCCGGAGCCACGCGCATGCGCACCGAGGTATTGCCCACCACGGTGTTCCTCGAATTGAGCGTGGGCAACATCGAGGCCGCCGCCGCCGTGTCGCTCATCATGGTGGCCGCCGCGCTGGCCGTGCTCTTGTTGACGCGGGCCTTTGGCCTGCGGGGTACGGGATTGATCTAGGTCGTTTCGACATGATTGCACTATCCGGCGTGACCATCCATCAAGGCGCGTTTTCGCTGTGCGACGTCTCGTTCGACGTGGCCGAGGGACAATACGCGGTGCTCATGGGAAGGACCGGCAGCGGCAAGACGACGCTTCTGGAGGCGATTTGCGGGCTGCGCCGCGTCGCGCAAGGGAGCATCCGCCTCATGGGGCGCGACGTGACCCGATTGCGCCCCGCGGCCCGAGGCGTGGGCTACGTGCCCCAGGACGGCGGGATGTTCTCGCGACTGACGGTCCGCGAGCACCTGGGCTTCGCCCTGGCGATCCGCCGCTGGCCGCGCCACGCCATCCAACGCCGCGTGGACGAGTTGGCCGAGCGGTTGGGACTCGAGCACCTGTTGGACCGCCGCCCCTACGGCCTCAGCGGCGGCGAGGTGCAACGCGTCGCGCTGGGCCGGGCGCTGGCCATGCGCCCGGGCGTGCTCCTGTTGGACGAGCCCTTAAGCGCCCTGGACGAGGACACGCGGGCCGAGATGCACGACCTGCTGCGCGCGGTGCAACACGAGACGCGCGTCACCGTGCTCCACGTCACCCATAACCGCTCGGAGGCTTGCCGCCTGGCCGATCTGGTGCTGGAACTCCGCGACGGCCAGGTGCAACCGTCGGGCACTCCGCCGGGGCGTTGCGCGAATGCCGAGCCGCCATGCGGCGATAGCTTCGCTCGCAAAGTTCGCTATCATGAAGGATAGCGGCGCCCGGCCGCGCCGTTTCGTGGAAGGAAATTCCAGTACGGAGGTGGGCGATGGCCACGCATCGGGCGATTCGGCCTTGGGCGGCGGTGGCGTTCGGGGTGGTCCTGGGGCTTGCCTCGCCGGTCGAGGCGGCGGAACCAGTGCCGCTGGATCCGACGCTCCAAGAGCAGTTGGCCAGCGGCGAGTTCGCGCCGGCCTTGGAGGCGGCCCATCGTGCCCCAAGTGCCGCGCTGCGCGACACGCTCCTCACCCAGGTGGCGCTGGCCCAGGCCCGGGCCGGCTCCTCCCAAGCGGCGATCCAGACCGCGTCGCAGATCTCGGGGGACCAGGCCCGGGCGCAAGCGCTATCGGGCGTTGCGGCCCAGCCCTTGGGCGGGTTCGGCGGCGCCGCGATGGCCGACTTCGAAAGCCTGATCGAGTTGATCGTCACGACCATCCAACCGACCACCTGGGACGAAGTCGGCGGACCGGGGTCGATCGCCGAGTTTCCCACGGGCGTCCACGTCGATCCCCAAGGCATGCTCCAGCGCTTGCCGAAGGCCGAGACCGACGAGGGCCTCTCGGCCTTGCGCGCGTCGGCCGCGACGCGACGCCGGCACGAGAGCGCAAGGCGGCAGTCGCCGCTGCGCATGGTGTCGCTGCCGCGGCTGGAGAAGCACGTCCAGTTGCGACTGGCCGCCGGTCTGCCGCCCACCGAAGCGATGCAGGTGCTGGCCGGTTTGCAGCGGATCGAGTACGTATTCGCCTACCCCGAGACGGGCGACCTCGTGCTGGCCGGACCGGCGGGCGACTGGCGGCTCGACGCCGAAAACCACTGCCGGAGCGTCGACACCGGCCGGCCCGTGCTGCGACTGGACGACCTCGTCGTGATCTTCCGCCACGTCCACAGCGCGGCCGACCCCAAATTCGGCTGCATGATCAATCCGCGGCAAGAGGCCCTGGCCAAGGTCCAGGCCTTCCTCGACAAATCGAGCAAGGTCGCGATTCGCCCCGACGACCGCCGCGCCTGGCTCGAACGGCTCCGCAGCCAGTTGGGCAAACAAGACATCGTCGTGTACGGGCTCGACCCGCGTACCCGGGCGGCCCGCGTGATGGTCGAAGCCGACTACCGCATGAAGCTCGTGGGCATGGGCCTCGAAGAGGGCGTGCCGGGGGTGAAGAGCTACCTCGACCTGATCGAGGTACCGCCGGGCGGCTCGCCGCCCCCGATGGGCGTGCTGCGGTGGTGGTTCACGCTGAACTACGATGCCCTGGTGGCCTCGAAAGACCGGCGGGCCTTTGCGCTGCGCGGCCAGGGCGTCAAGGTGATGAGCGAGAACGAGCGTCTGACGGCCGAGGGAAAGCGGATCCACACCGGCCAGTCGGAGCAGCTCAACCAAGCGTTCGCGCGGAGCTTTACCGAACACTTCGAGGCAATGGCGGCCAAGTACCCGATCTACGCCGAGTTGCGGAACCTCTTCGACCTGGCCCTGGTCGCCGCCCTGGTGCGCGAAGAGGGACTGGCCGAGAAGGTCGGCTGGCACCTGACGTGTTTCGGCGATGCCCAGGCATTCCCGGTGGAACTGGCCAACGCCCCGAAGCAGGTCGAGACGGTCGTCAACCACCGGCTGATCCATGATCGCCGGGCGGGCCGGGTCCACGTGATTGCGGGCGTCAGCGGCGGCGTCGAGGTCCAGCCCGCGGCCCTCGTCGCGCCCCAAGCGATTCATCTCGAATCTGACAACCGCTTGGCCGGGCGCCACGCGTACGTGGCCCCAAAACCCGAGATGCGTCCCGACGCGTGGTGGTGGGATTAGGGCCTGTAAAACAATAAGTTGGGCAATCTTATGGAACCCAAGGAAGCGAAG
>JANLFZ010000441.1 GCA_024653385.1 Thermoguttaceae bacterium
GCGGAGGCGCGCACCGGCGGTTGCAACCAATTGAAATCTGGTTCGGGGTTCTGCATCGGCGATTGTTGCGTCGAGGGGAGTTTCGCTCGAAGGCCGACCTGACCCGTCAGCTTCTGGAGTACCTCGACTACTACAATCTCCACTGGGCACGACCGTACCGCTGGACCTACACCGGCCAGCCCCTGGCCCCATAACCGACGAACTTGTGAAACGCGGTACTAGGTTCGCTGGACGTCGCCACGGAGCCAGCCGAGCCGATGACTTTCCTGCCGAAAATGGTCGAGGACATACGCCCGCTGCCGGACCGGGTTCCCGGCCACTGCCGAAGATATCCCCCCTTACCGTTGGCCCGAGTTCTTGTTTGGCGATGCTCGCAGGAAGAACGAACGGCTCCGTCGAGAAGTCACACTCGACCACAGCCGAGACCAAGTTGAAAACTCAGTTCGGCGGAAATCGCCTCGGGCAAGCGAATCGCCGCACTCGAATCCGGTGTTATTAGCCGGGCCACCTCGTCTTGGCCCATCACCACCCGGAACCACTGCTCGCGATCCGACATTACCCGGTATTGCCGCTCGTCGGCTGTCCCAGCCAGGTACGGAAGATACACAACGATAGGGTGGCGGCCCTCAGCCTTGCACCCGATACGGTCCACGCGGCCCGTGCGTTGTTCGATTGTGCTTGGGTTCCAGTCGAGGTCATGGTGAATGACGTGCCGACAGAATCGCTGCAGATCGACGCCTTCGCCCATGACCTGACTGCAAACCAGAATATCCGGGAAGAACGGTGTGTTGAAGGCACGCATTAGACGCGCTCGTGTTTCGCGCCGGGTGGTGCCGGTGGCCACTTGTACGTTCGCCAGGGTCACGCGGCTAGCCGCCCCGTCGGCATCTTCGTCCTCGTCGTCCTCCACGCGAATGCCGCCCGTCTGTGTCCGTCTTGCCGCTTCCAGGCACAACCTCCGCTCTTCACTCGAGCAACCCTCCGCCAGGAATTCAATGAAGTCATCGAACTTCTGGCGCCACGAGACGCCCGAAACATCGGCATGGTTAATGGTTCTTGCCACGGCGTCGCCTGGCTGCAAGGAATCCAGTTCGGCCAGAGGAAAACAACGGACCAGCGTGGTCGAGACTCGCAGGAATCGTCTCAGCACGTCAGTCAGCGTCTCTCGCTGCTGTTCGGATACCTGGGCCTTCTGGAGCGACGGTGTGTGTGAATCCAATATCTCACGGAGAGCAGTATCCACCGCCCGCCGGCCGGGAGAGTCCGTATCGTCGAAATACCGTTTCTGGACGCGCTCCAAGAGTCGCTCGATTTCCTTCGCCCCGGCTTCTTGTCCAGCTTGACGCAGCCGACGTTGTGCGGTTGCCATAATGCGATGCTCGATCTCTTGGCTGATATGAACGCGCAGGGCACGGCAGGTGTGTCGATAAAATGCAAATACCAGCACCTTCTCGCCCGCCTCCCACAGATCGACAGCCCTCTGCACGGTTGAGCTAATCTTCGGATGGGTCGCTCCACTACAACGCTCCAGCGCTCGGTCGAACTCGCCCAGATACCAACGGGAGTGAGACAAATCTGACTCTGAGTTCGCCAGTTCTTCCTGGTCGTCCTTGGCTGCATCGCGGCTCTTCCTGGTGAACCGGAATGCCTCATAAGATGAGCATAACGCTTCGCCCAACAGATCTTGCCCTGGGTAGATGGCACTGCGGGCAGCCAAGAAAAACGGCAGCAATTGTCGAGGTGGTATCGGCAGACCGCACGACCCACCTTGCCCAGCCATCCCCGCCCCGTCGATGCGATGGCGGCGAGCAACCGTCGTATCGACCCAGCAGTCGCCCTTGTTATGCCGAACAATCCAGGGGGCCAAGGCTTGCTGTGCCGCGTCCCGACCGCGTTTCGCCGCATTGTACGCATCGACCACGGATCGCTGGTGGTTGTTTAGTTCCTCCCGCGGCAAGCGGAGCACCTGAGTCCACCACGCATCGACATCGTCATCGCAGTCCTCTGGCCGCATGCGACTCCAACTTCGCTGGAGCGCGATTGCAGTTCGCTGGCTTTCGTCCAGGTCTTTCTCCAAGTCTGCCAGTCTTTGTTGAAACTCCTCCCGTTCCCCCAGTTCGTTCCTGTCCCATCGCACGTCTCCAAATCGCTCCAACACTCGCACCAACTCACGGTGGCCAAGCTGGAATGGCGTCGCGGTGAGAAAGAGCATCCTGTCGAATGCCTGAGCCATAGCGCCGTCGCCCGTGCGCAGGTCTTGCTCTAAGTCGGGCGACTGGAGTTGCCTGGCGAGCGACGTGCCGGGATTCTTGAGATGATGTGCTTCGTCCATTACCAACAAGGGCGATCGCCACCGAGCCTGGGCCAACAAGTCCTTCCACAAGTCTTCCTCGACCCTTCGCAAGACGCGACGTGCTGCGTCGAGACGCTCGGATATTCGCTCGTCTCCACCACGCGCACGGACGGGCATGTCTTCCAGCGCCTCGGCCAATGGTTTCAGGTCGATTCGATCCAACGCGCGGGCAACCGCCTTTGGAACAGGATCATCGGTCAACCGGCGCCGCTCATTTCGCACGGCCTCGTTGTAAATGTCTTTCCACGCCTGCGTATCTGTCCGCAAGAGGCGCTGCCAAAGCTCTTCGCCCCAGTCGTGCGCACGCTCCTCACCGATCGCCCACAACAGTTCGGCGAGAAACCGGTGAATCTGCCTCTTGACCTGAATTAGCCGGCTGGCCTGTCCTCGACCGTGGCGACGTAGAGCTTCTGCGATGAGAGCCAGCCGAATCCATTTGTCCGTCTGACGTCGCCCCATCGCGCCTTGGGCTAAGAGGATAAGGTGGCATCGCTCGCGAATAGGGTCGTCGAGCAGCTTCATCAAGTCGACGCTGTGCCTTGCAATGCCGTAACGCACGGCATGAGGGTCGGTCAACTCCTTGGGGCTCGCCTGATTGCGAAACACCGGGCGCCGACTATCAAGGTACAACTCGCAGAACGTCTTCAAGTCCTGTTCCCACTTGTCGACCAGGTTGGCCGGCACCATCACGACAACCGGGCCACGCGGGCTGCGAACAGCGATGCTGTACGCAATGGCCAACGCTACGAACGTCTTGCCCATTCCAACCTCATCGGCCAGGATCACGCCCGGCTGACGGCGCAGCCGTCGCAGAATCTCATCCACCTCGGCACGTTGACGCCTCTGGTCCGCGTCGGGCACGCGAGCATTCAACTGTATGCCCAACGCCAACTCTGGTGGAGGGACGTATGTATTGCTTATCCTTGGCATTGCTCCAATACCCGCTCCCAGAACCGCATCAGGTCATCGGTTATGCGATGACGGTGCGATTCGATTTGTTGACCGAGCTTGTTGGCAAGCTCTCTCAGGAATGGGCGAAATACCTTCTCGAACTGCGCCTTCGGCAATGATCCGTCCGTTGGCTGGTAGTCCACTTCACGCAACACGATCAGGAAATCAGCGAGAGTCAGCAAAGCCTCATCGACGGCATCTTCCTCGGCGGCAACCTCGCGCATCAGGCGATCGGCAAGGGGCTCGATCCCAATAAGCCCCCGCAATCGCCACTCCAAAGCCTGTTGTCCCCACACCGGTCGCTGCAGATTGAACCGCAACTGCGCGAGGATTCTGGCCCTACGGCGAATGCGGTGCAGAAAGGTTGCGTGCAGGTCGTAACGGCGAAGCGGGTCCAGGTCGACAGGCGTCGCCGTATCGAGGTCGGCGTCGAACAGGTCCGATGGCTGCCGCTGCTTGACCCACGCGCGGAACGCAGCGCCAGGATCGGTTGCAGCAAGAATCCATAGCATGTCATCCGACGTCATGCACTCGATCTGCGCAGGGGGAGGAAGCGACCGACTGTCCTCGACGTTCAAGGGAAGGAACGCTTCGTATTCCCCCCACTGTACCACCAGCTTTTCTGGGGGCTGCACGGGCATCCAAGCAAGTTCAACCTGTGGCAAGCGGCCGCGATCATGCCAAGCGGCGGCAGTCAACAGTTCGTGTCGCTCCTGTCCGCACGTCAGGATTCTCCAGTCTTGCGGCAGGTGATTTGCATCGAATCGCAGAACGATCTGGCGTTTGTCGCCAGCCCGATACGTAGCGGAAAGGAATCCAGCGGGCAGGGGAGACTTCGCGGCCTGCTCCTCCTCGTCGTTGTCGGGCTGCGTCCCAAGCCACTCGGCAGCTTCTGGGTTCGTAACCTGTTCCATCTCAGGCCATACGGCCTCCAGTTGGCTTACTTCGCGGCCGTAAGCCTTGCGGTCGACGATGGTTAGCAGATTCGCCTCGGCGTTGCGGTGCTGTCCGACACCCATTCCGGCGCAGGTGAAATTCGATGATCCGATCATCCGGGCCGAGTACTGGTCGGCCAGGAGAGCGAGCATCTTCGCGTGCCACGGGCGCCGGTTCTTGTCGCCGTCGCGATCCGGCAACATCTCGACCACCACAGTGCCCTGATAGGCCCTGGGTGTCTTCAGAAGAGCCTTTGGGGCGGCGAGTCGCGGTATGGCGACTTCATCGTCTCGCATTGCAGGCACGCAGAAACACAAGCGGCGTTCTCCCCCTCGCGCCATCTGCTTGCAGAGAGCTGCTGTGACGTGACTGTTGTCCTCCTCCGCGTCGAAGAACGGCGACGCAACCCAAGCCTCATTCGGCGATCCGCCTCGGCGACGGCACTCTTGGACAGCTTCGTCCAGACTGCTGCGACCGGCAATATCGGGCCCTGCCTGCGGAATCGTGAAAACAAGGCGCTGTCGGATTCCTGTGCCTCGGCGGTTCGGCTTCCATCCGTCAGCATGAGTTGCGATCCGGTCGAGGAAGCCTTCCGCGCGCACGACCTCTGGCGGCCGACTCGATGCGCCAGGCACAAGCAGCAGCAGACTTCGCAAGAAAGCGATGGTCTCACCCAGCAAGCCGGCATCCGCTTCTTCGGGGGTCAGATCAACTGCCGCAGCCACCTCGTGGTTGGTGCGATAGCCAGGCTCGGTGAGATTTGCCGACGCCACAATGATCCGGATAAGATCGCTCCAGACGAGCAAACTAATCTTGGCATGTTGCTTGCCAGCCTTTATGCGCACGGGCAATACGTCCCAGCGGAGCGAGTGTTCCACGCCGGCCTGGGTATAGTCCACCAGCACACCTGCATACACGCCACCCAGCCGGTTCTCTCGCTCAAGCAAGAAGGCGAGGTCTTCCCTATTCGGCTCGGACTCAATTTCCAAGAACCGTGCCAAACATTGCTCGTCGAACAGCGCCGGGTAACTGTTCACACCTCGGGGAGTAGTGAAGGGGCGGGTTGGTGGG
>JANLFZ010000442.1 GCA_024653385.1 Thermoguttaceae bacterium
CGCGCCACGCAAGGATCTCGCCGAGATGGTAGTTGCCCATGCCGCCAACGCCGATGAACCCGAAGGTGAGCTTCTCGTGGGCCCCGGCGGCGGCCAGCGCGCCGGAGGGGACCAGGTGGGGCACGGCCAGGGCCGCGCCCGCGGCCGCCCCGGCCGTCTTGAGAAACTCGCGGCGAGCCAGTCTGTCGTGTTGCATCATCTCTCCTGCCTTTCCGTGTCCAGGGGAAGGAAACGCCCGGACCGCGGGGTCGCCCCCGCTCGGCCGATGCGACTCATCCCATCAACCTAACGCGGGGACGCCGACGGCTCAAGGGACCCAATGACGCGGTCGTCATATCCACCACGCGATCAGCGCAAGCACGACGAAGACGATCACCATGAAGCCGACGATCCACACGGCCACGCGCAAGGCGTGGTGAAGAATCGGGGCCATCTCCTCGTGCCGGGTCGCCGCGTAGACCAGACTCACCGTGACGATCAGCGGGATCGCGTACCAGAGGTGATGGACGTTCATGTCGGCCAGCAGAAGATTCCCCATCGCCCTAGTACCTTTCATCCGTTGAGGCCCTGATCGCCACCCTGGCCCGAGGGAGTTTTGGCCTCCGGCTCGTCCTCGTCCTCGTCGTCTTTTTTCTTGTCGGGCTCGGGAAACACGGGCCCGCCCCACGCATCGTAGATCGCCAGAATGTTCAGGAGTCCGGCAATCATCGTGTACACCGTACCCAATTCGAAATAGGTGTGGAGCTTCTGGTGCAGTTCGTCGAGCGTCGGGCCGACCCCGCGATCCCCCTGGCGCGGCGGGGCCATGAAGCCATTGAGGATCGGCGCCTTGTTGTTGCGGACCCGGCTAGCTTGGACCAAGGCGGGCATGGCGGGAAGCCCGATGCCGATCTGGCAAAGGAACGGGAGCCGGGTATCGTCTTCATCCCATGCGGCGTACACCACCCGGGCCCAACCTGTCTCGCGGCTTCCGCCCAGGTAGCACCCATACGCGAACGTGGCCATCAGGCACACAAAGAACAACACGCCCTTGGCCGTGCGCCCTTGGTAGATATGCCCCAGCCCAGGCACCAGCCACGCCAGAAAAGCTGCCAGGGCGGGGTCTTTCAGGACCAGTTCCCTCGCTTCTTGTGAGTTGGTCGTCTCTGGCACGCTCGGCACCTCGCTCGTTGCCCCGATCGGCCGCTTGGGTGGGATGCTTACCATTCTAGTGTTCCTCGGCCGCGTTGCCAGGGCAAAACGCCCGGGCTATGATCGACGCCAAACAACCGCTGAGTGAGCAAACCCCATCCAGCCCCCCTTCTTTGTGGAGACCATCATGTCGCGCTGCAACGCGCTTGGATCGGTCCTGGTGTTGCTTTTCGTCACACCAGCCGCCGACCGGATACGGGCGGCTGCCCCCGCTTCGGACAGAACATCGCCGGTCACCCCCGTTGTGGATTTCCGTTTTGCCCCCGTATGGTGGCAAACCTCGATCTGCCTGCCCGACGATTGGCAGAAAACCCTGGTCGGCAAAGAGGGAACGTTGCTCTACGACTTTCCCGGCAAGTACTCCGGGTTCAAGACGCGGATCGGGCTGAGCCTCGGCACCGGCGAGAAATGGCTGCGGCAAGAGCTGGTTTCACCCAGGGTGCCGATCGTGCGCACGCTGAAGCAGTTGGGCACGGTCGAGGCCGTCGAAGAAGCGTTTGCCGTCACCCCGCCCTTCATGCTCCAAGAGGCGAAGAAGCCCGAGCCCCAGGTCGTCGAGCGGCTCGACGGCGGGGGCGGAATCAAGGGCTGGGCCAAGCCGAACACGGCGTGCGACCCCTTTTTCAACGACATCGCCGTGGGCTGGAACGACTCGATCCGCTACCGCCTTCGCGCCACGCCAGGCACAGCGTACACGGTCGTCGTGGGGCTCTGCGAGAGTTGGCATCCCGAGCCGGGCAAACGGGTGCTCGACTTGAAGATCGAGGGCAAGACCCGCAAGACCGTCGATCTCGTGGCGCAGCCCGGGCGGCACGTGCCCGCGCTGTTCCCCTTCGAGGCGACCGACGAGAACGGCGACGGCGCGATCGACATCGAGGTGGCGGCCGCGCCCGGGTCCACGGACCAGAATAGCATTCTCAACGTGCTGTGGGTTTTCCAGGGCACGGCCCCGCCGGTCCACGAGTTGATGACCGGCAAGAGCCCGCGCCCGGCCTTGGCCCACGTGAACTGCGGCCACGAGCCGGCCAGGATGGGCCCGCCGCGACACGATATCCTCTTGGTCCGGCTCAGCAACCGCGGTGCGGCCGAGGCAATCGTCCAGCCGATCCTCACGATCGACAGCGAGCAAGCGATCCGTAGCGATCCAGCCGGCCAACGGGTCCAGATCGGCGACGCGACCACGGTGTTCTCTCCGGACGCGTTCCAAAGGACCTCCGAGGCGCCGGGCAAGATGGTGCTTCGCTTGGCGGAGGTGCGACTCAAGCCGGGTGCCGAGCGGCTCTTGTTGTTGGGCGTTCTTCGCGGCGTGTCCTCGCCCGACCGCGCCTTGCTCTACCCGCAATCCAGCGCGCACGCCTTGGCCATGCGCAAAGCCGCCGAGGAGTACTGGCAGAAGGCCGATCTTCCCTACGGCCGGCTCGAAGTGCCCGACCCTGGCATTCAGGCCCTCATCGACGGGTCGATCCGCAACATCTACCAAGCCCGGGAGATCAAGAAGGGGCTTCCCGCATTCCAGGTGGGACCCACGTGCTACCGCGGGCTGTGGGTCGTCGACGGCTCGTTCTTGATGGAGTCGATCGCGTTCCTGGGCCGCGCCGACGAGGCGCGCAACGGCGTCCGCTACCTCTTGAGTTTCCAGCGCGACGACGGGGCCTTCATGCTGATCAACGGGCACTGGAAAGAGACCGGCATCGCGCTCTGGGCCGTCACGCGCCACGCGCGCCTGACGGGCGACAAGGCGTGGCTGGCCGAGGTCTGGCCCAAGCTCGAGCGCGGTTGGGAGTACATCCGCACGATGCGCCGCGAGGCCTCGAAGGACCCCAAGGCCCTGAACTACGGACTGATTCCCGAGGGCTTTAGCGACGGCGGTTTGGGCGAGACGCTTCCCGAGTACACGAATGTCTATTGGACGCTCGCCGGCATGAAGGCCGCCGTGGAGTCTGCCCGGTGGCTCGGCAAGACCGCCCAGGCCGACCAGTGGCAGCGCGAGTACGACGACTTCTATGCCACGTTCCGCCGCGCGGCCGAACGCGACGCGCGCACCGACCCGCACGGCAACCGCTATGTGCCGATCAGCATGAAGCCCCAGACCAAGGTCTCGCCCCAGAAGGCCCAGTGGGCGTTCCTGCACGCCGTGTTCCCCGGCAAGGTGTTCGCCCACGACGACCCGTTGGTCCTGGGCAACCTGGCCATGCTTCGCGCGGTCGAGTGCGAGGGGCTCGTGCGCGACACGGGCTGGGTGGCCAACGGCGTGTGGAACTACTTCGGGTCGTTCTACGCCCACGCCTGGCTGTGGCAGGGGCACGGGCAAAAGGCGGCCGAGACGCTTTACGCCTTCGCCAACCACGCCTCGCCTTTGCTGTGCTGGCGCGAGGAACAGATGCCGCAAGGCGAGGGACCGGCCAATTGCGGCGACATGCCGCACAACTGGGCCAGCGCCGAGTTCATTCGCTTGGTTCGCCACCTCGTCGTGCTGGAACGCGGCGACGAACTGCACCTTTGCGAGGGCCTGCCCACCGCGTGGATCCGGCCGGGCAAGGCGATCCGTGCCAAGGACATCCTCACCGAGTTCGGCCCGATGGCCCTGGAGCTTCGCATTGCGGCCGACGGATCGAAGGTCCACCTGGCGCTCGATCCGCCGCGGCGCAACCCGCCCCGGCGGATCGTGCTGCACCTCGACGGCTGGTCGGGCGGTCAAGGCAGGCTCGAACTCCCAGGCGAAGGACGCATCGAGAAGGAGATCCCCGTTCAACGAAAGTAGCGGGTCGAACCGGCACGGTCGCGATTGCCGAGGGGCAAGAACGGCGAACCGGCCAGAGGCGACCGTGGATTGCGCCGATTGAGGGGCTGCATGACCGGCGGTAGAATGGGCCTCGCCGGTTGAGACGCGCAAAGCGGTTGGATCGTGCGTCCAGTGGGCTTTCGAATCTTCCGAGAGGACTGCCGAAATGCGATATCTGTCGAGTCTTGTCGTCGCGACGATGGGTCTGTGGACGATGGCGGCCGATGCGGGCCCGTGGGTGCCTGCGAAGGGGCCGCTGGCCACGCGCTGGGCCGCGGCGGTCTCGCCCGCCAACGCCCTGCCCGAGTACCCCCGCCCGCAATTGGTGCGGCGCGATTGGCTCAATCTGAACGGCCTGTGGCAGCTTGCGTTCGGCAAGCCCGACGACGCGGTGCCCGCCGGCAAGGACCTCGGCCGGCAGGTGCTCGTGCCGTACCCGATCGAGTCGGCTTTGTCGGGCGTGATGGAGCACGCCGACCGCGTGTGGTATCGCCGCACGGTCGAGCTGCCGGCCGCGTGGAAAGGCCGCCGCGTGCTATTGCACTTCGGCGCGGTCGATTGGGAAGCCACCGTGTACGTCAACGGCAAGGAGGTCGGCTCGCACCGCGGCGGCTACGACGGGTTCTCGTTCGACGTGACCGAGGCCCTCAAACCGGACGGCCCCCAGGAACTGATCGTCAAGGTCTTCGATCCCACCGACCAGGGCGACCAGCCGCGCGGCAAGCAAGTGCTCAAACCCGGCGGGATCTTCTATACGCCATGCACCGGCATCTGGCAGACCGTGTGGTTGGAGCCCGTGCCCGAAAGCCGCATCGAGCGACTGGTGCTCGTGCCCGATGTCGATGCCTCGTGCCTGCGCCTGACCGTGGCGACGGCCGGGCGCGAGCGGGGCGGCGAGATCGAGGCCGTGGTGCGCGACGGCAGCCGCGAGGTCGCGCGCGTCGAGGGAGAGGCCAACCGGGAGATCCGCATCCCGATCCCCAAGGACGCCCTGAAGCTCTGGTCGCCCGAGAGACCGTTCCTCTACGATCTGGCGGTCACGCTTCAGAAGGGCAAGAATGTGCTGGACGAGGTGACGAGCTACTTCGGCATGCGCAAGATCGACCTGGCCAAGGACGCGCAGGGCTTTGTGCGCATGCGGCTCAACGGCGAGTTCGTGTTTCAGATCGGGCCGCTCGACCAGGGGTTCTGGCCCGACGGCATCTACACGGCCCCGACCGACGAGGCCCTTCGGTTCGATATCGAGGTGACGCGCCAGTTGGGCTTCAACGCCACGCGCAAGCATGTGAAGGTCGAACCCGAACGGTGGTACTACTGGTGCGACAAGCTGGGAC
>JANLFZ010000443.1 GCA_024653385.1 Thermoguttaceae bacterium
CGGCTGCTCGGCGCGGGCGGGCGGCGTCGGGCTCCAACCCGAGGTGTCCAAACCAGGGTCCGGGCTCTGGCCGCGGATCACGGCATCGGGCGGCAGCGTGGGCATCGATTCGGGACGCGCGGCCGGTTCGTCCGGACTCTGACCTCGGTATCCGCCCGGACGCCGCGGTCCCTCGCGCGGCGCGGTGCGCTGCGGCCGCTCGGCGGTCTCCACCCCTTCCGCATCGCTTTCCGACTTGACGACGTTGATTCTCGGGGCAATGTTCATCGCCGGATCGACTCGGAACAACCCCGAGGCCTTCAGACGACGCTCGCTGGCCCGCAGCTCGCGCGTATCGACAATGTCGCCGGGCCGCAGCGACAGCCGGTTGAGCACCGTGGAGATCTTCGTGTGCGGATACTCGCCCTTGATCTCCGGCATGATCTTGCCCACCCGATAGCGCTCACTCTCCTTGATGCTGTAGACCAGGTCGAGTTCGCCAGGGGTCTCTCCCAGGCGGATGTCGGGTTCGACCTTGGTGAAGATATATCCTTCGCCGCCGTACAGGTCGGTCATCATCGCCGCGTCGGCGGTCATCTCGGCCCGGTTGAAATACTTGCCCGCCTTGAGCTTGAACTCCTGGGTGATCTCCTCGGTGCTGAAGATCTTGTTGCCGACCAGCCGCACGCTGCGGACCTTGTAGCGGGGCCCTTCGTCGATCACGAACCGCAAGGTGAGCCAATCCTGCTCGTCGTTGAAATCGAGAATCGGACGGCCCACGCGCACGTTGAAAAACCCCAGGCTGTGGTAGTAGTCGGTCAGCCGGTTGACGTCCTCGTCGATCTGCTTGCGGTCGACCTCGCCCTTGAAGATCCACAGGAAGCCGGGCTTCGACTTGATCACGGTGCGCAGGTGCGCGTCGTCGGAAATGGTGTTGCCGATGAACTCGGTCCACAAGACCCGTTGCTTGGGCCCTTCGTTGATCACGTACACCACGCCCCGATCGTTGGGCTGGTCGCCCTCGGCGATCTCGATGAAGACCTTGCTGAAGCCCTTCGAGTGATAGTAGTCGATCAGCTTGCGCCGACCTTCCTCGACCGCGTAGGGATCCATGCCGTCGCCGGTCTTCAGGCCGATCTCCTTGAGCAAGGTCTTCTTGCGGATCTTCTCGTTGCCCGTGACCTTCACATACTCGATCAGGGGCCGCTCAAGCAGCTCGAAGATCACGATCTTGCCGCCCTCGACGTCCTGCGTCAGCGCGTTGACCTTGACGAACTTGCGGGTTTGATAGAGCCGGCGAACGTCCTTTTCGATCGCATCGGGATCGTAAGGCCGGCCTGCCCGGGTGCGAATGTGCGGGATGATCTTCTCGGCCGGCACGCGATGGTTGCCGCGAATCCGCAACTCGACGATCTGGTCTTGCGGCGGGGTACCCGGCGGAGCCTGGCTGAACACCACGGAGCCGCCCAGGATCACCAGAACGACATAGGCCGTAAGCCAGACGCGGGCGGGAGTTCGCGGATCGATTCGCACAGCGGCCATTGCGGCCCTTTCGTGGTCAGCGGAGCACCGCGCGAAACAAGCGCCGACAAGCAGTCACGGCCAAAGTCGCCGCGCCGCTTCACCACGCGGCGTTGCCAGTCAACCAACGACCGGACTACTCTGGAGTAGGGTCACGGGATATCTCGGGTCGCGTAGAGATACCCGAACCGACGCCCGGCCGCAAGGCGAGTTTCGCGTTTGGCAAGACCGCAAGTCCGCGCGAAGATGGGAACCCGGGGCAGGGCTTGCGCGTTCCACCGAGTCCGAGACAGACACGATTCCCCGCCCGAGATGCGATGGCAAACGATCGGGAGGAATGCCTTTGCTGCCCCCCTGCGGGCTACTTGATGATGTCGGCGTCGATCCGGTAGTACAGCCCGCCCATCTCCTTCTCGGGCTCCTTATGCAGGCTGAATACGCCGCCAACGCCTATCATGCGCGTCGTAAACTCGGTCCGCAAACCACCTTGAAGCTTCACAAGGATCAACTGCGTGACCTTGGGTTTGGGAGCACAGAAGCTGCACGCGCCGGGATCATCGACCAGTACGAATTCGCTGATGCCCGCGCGCTGGCGGGCCCGAAACATGTAGCCCCGGACAAACACCCGCTGCTTGTTCTTATGCAGCTCTTCCGCCAAGGGAGGAACGAGTTCGTCGGGGAGCCCAGGATCCGGCTGAAGCGACTTATAAGCCACGGGCAAGTACCCGGGTGGCGCCGCAGTGTAGTAAAGATAGGTAAGATATCCGTATCCGACCAACCAGAACCCGACCGATAGCCCAAGCCCCCATTTGGCAAAGGCCAGTCCGGTTTGCTCTTCGGGATTGCGCCGGTATCGCCGGAAGGCCAACCATGCCAAGAGGATTCCCGTGATGGGAAACACCGCCATGGACCAGCCGACCAGCGTCAGCGCCGACAAGACGCCGAAAACGAAGCTTGCCACGGCAAAGCCGTTGACGGCTCGGTACTTGCGTTCCGGACCGAGTGGGGGCTCGGCCGTCGCGGCAGGCGTGTTGTCTTGTGCGACGCTCATAAGGTCATTCCATGCAACCGCGGGGAGACCGCCGACAGCCGGTCGGTCAAGGCGAGGCAATCAGCGACTGCGCCACATCGGTGCGGTAGGCGATGACCGCGGGCAGGTAGCCGACCAGCGATGCCAGGATCACCAACCCGGGGATCAGGATCAACTCGTTCGTCTGGAATTGTAGCGCACTGACGACGACTCCGGTACGTTCGGAGATCACCGGGCCGAGGGCCCCGGTCAGCCCGTGGCCCAATACCATCCCGATGGCCCCCCCGCCCAGGGCAAGGAGGATCGACTCGAGAAGGATCACGGCCATGACAGTACCGCGGCGAGCACCGAGCGCCCGCATGATGGCGATTTCGCGCCGCCGGTCGTTCATCGAGTTGTAGATGCTGACCATGATGCCGATGCCCGCCACGACGACGATGAGCACCGCGAGAATCAAGAGGACCACTTGCACGTCGCCCACCAACCCGCGGAAAAGCCGGTCGATCTCTTCGGCCGGGGCCACGGCCTGGACGTCCATCTCCTCGACGACCCGCTTGGGAAAGGCCATCGCCCGCTGGTAGTCGTCCTTCTGGGTGACGATCAGCACGGCCGAGAGCTTGCGGTCGTCTTCGTCGTCGGCGTGACCGTGGTCGCCGTGGTCGCTCGCTGCGGCGGCTGGTTTGGCCTGGGTGGCGCCGCTGCCGGGTTTCTCTTCCGCCGCCTCGGTCGTGTGCAGGGTGTAGAACCCGGTGATATTCACGAAGAAGGCGCGGTCGATGGGCGTGCCGGTCGGTTCGAGGATGCCGACGATGATAAACGGGGCGTGCTCTTCACCCTCGCCCGACTCGCCGTGGACAGGCCGGAATTCGTCGCCCACCTTCATCCCGGTTTTTCGGGCGGCAGTGGCCCCCACCACGGCCTCGAACGGTTGGCCCCAATCGAAGTTGCGACCGCCTTCCTGGAATGCGTACTTCCGGCCATCGAGGTATTCGAGCTTGTCGAACATGTCGGGGTTCGTGCCGATCACCCGAAACCCGCTGTAGTGGTCACCCATGCAGATCGGCACGGCCGTCTCGACCTCGGCGGCGAATCGCGTTTGGGCCAACTCCTTGAAGTAGCGATAAGGGATGGTGCCGACGGGCCGGCCGATGTGGTACACCGTGTTGAGCACCAGGTCGAGCCGGCTGCCCTTGGGGCCGACAATCAAGTCGTACCCTTGGGCGCTGCGGCGGAACGACTTGTCGATCACGCTGTGGATGACCAGCACGGCGACCACGAGGGCCACCCCAAGGGCCATCGAAACGGCCGTCAGCGTCGAGGCCAACGAGCGCTGTTGAATGCTTCGCCAGGCGATTTTCCAAAGACTCATCGGAGGGCCAATACGCGGTTGATTTCTTCGAGTTGCTCGATGCGCGGGAACTGCCGGGCGACCTCGGGTGCGTGCGTCACCAGCACCAAGGCAACCCCCTCTTCGCGGCACGTCTCCTGAAGCAGATCGACGATGGCCTGCTGGTTCCCCGAATCGACGTTGGCCGTGGGCTCATCGGCCAGCAAGAGGCGGGGCCGGTTCGCCAACGCCCGCGCCACCGCCACGCGCTGCTGCTCGCCCACCGAAAGCATCGGCGGCTTGTGCGTCACGCGGTGCCCCAACCCCACGCGCTCGAGCAGGTGCCGGGCGCGGTCCCATTCGGGATTGTGTTTCGAAAAGCCGAGAACCGGTCGCAAGAGAAAGTCCACCGCCGCCCGCACCACGCTGCCCCCCTTGGCGAACGTCATGCCCAAGAGCACGTTCTCCAGGGCGGTGAAAGCCGGCAGAAGGTTGAAGGTCTGGAACACGTAGCCGATGTACTGGGCGCGGAACTGGTCGCGCTCGGCTTCGTCCATCAGCGTGATGTCCCAACCGTCGATCTTCACCTTGCCCGACGTGGGACGACCGATCCCCGCAATAATGTGCAAGAGCGTCGTCTTGCCGCAGCCGCTGCGACCCACCACGACCACTTGCTCGCCCGCTTCGACTTCGAACTCCTCGATGTCGAGGATCGGCAGCTCGCTGCCGTCGGGCTGCGTGAACGACTTCTTCACATCTTTAAGCTGCAACATAGTCGGCATTCGCAGGCAATGGGTCGCAGGCCGCCAGTCATCTCCCCAATACTAACCCGACGCGCAAGCGAGGGTTTCATACCACGCCGGCCCGCAAGTCACCCCCCCCATGCTAACCCGACGCGCAAGCGAGGGCCTCTTACCACACCGACCCGCAAGCGAGGGTCCGATGGGACGATCCCTCGCTGGCGCGTCGCGCTATTGTCGGGTTACCCCTCGCGGGCGCTTCGGGCTAGTGTCGGGTTATCCCTCGCTGGCGCTTCGGGTTGGTGTTGGACACGGCGCTGGCTGGCGCTTCGGGTTCGTATGCTGTGGGGGGCCAGCCCAACTACATGGCGTAGCTCGTGCTTCGGTGGCTCGCAGCAACACCTGACCCACCCACGCAGGGGGGGATGTCGGGTGGCGGTGGCGCAACCCGAGCGTCACCCCTTATGGATACGCGACCTCCGGAAAAATGGTTCGCCGCAACAGGTAAGGCCAACCCCCTCCGTCCTCGCCGCGTGACGCGCTCCCAATACCAACCCGACGCGCCAGCGAGGGGACCACGCCACTTGTACGCGCTAACGACGGGGCATACTAACCCGACGCGCCAGCGAGGGGACCATGCCACACGTACGCGCTAGCGCCGGGGCATACTAACCCGACGCGCCAGCGAGGGGACCATGCC
>JANLFZ010000444.1:0-2969 GCA_024653385.1 Thermoguttaceae bacterium
CTCGCGCGGACCTTGCTGGCGGAACGCGACGCGGCCCTGCTCCGCGGCATCCAGGAGAACTACCGGCTCCGGGTGTACTTCCTGACCGGCAAGCGGCTCAGCGAATCCTCGACGGCCGGCGAGGTGCTCGAAGCGATCGGTTCGACTGAGCCCGCCGGGGACAGCACCAGGCTGGGAGCGGCCGTGCGCGCCGTGCTCGACGATCTCCGCGGCATGCCGCCCGCCGCGATCGTGCTCTTGACCGACGGCATCAACACGGAGGGCCCCACGCTGATCGAGGGCGCGTCGCACGCGCGCCGCCGGGGAGTACCGCTGTACCTGGTGGGCCTCGGCGACGACCGGCCCGTACGCGATATCCAGCTAAGCGGCCTCTTGGTCGACGAAACGGTCTTCGTCGACGACCTGGTGTACTTCGAGGCGCAACTCAAAGCCACCGGCTACGAGGGGAAGTCGGTTCGCGTGGTGCTCCGCGAGCAAGGCAAGCCCCAGGTCCTGGCCGAGCAACCGATCACGCTGGGACCCGGCCGGACCGTGCAGCAAGTGCGTCTGGCCTGGCGTCCGAAACAGGAGGGCGAGTTCCACTACGTGGTCGAGGCAGAGCCGCTCGAAGGCGAGCTGCAAACCGACAACAACCGGCAAGAGCGCACGGTGCGTGTGCGCAAGGAGAAGATCCGCGTCCTCTTGGTGTACGCCGAGCCGAGTTTCGAGTTCCGCTATCTCGAAAACATGCTCGGCCGCGACGAGTCGATCGAGCTGAAAACCGTCCTCCAGAACGCCGACTTGGACCATTCCGCGCAAAGCCGAACGGCCTTGCGGGGCTTCCCCGTGCAACGTGACGAGTTGTTCCGGTACGACGTGGTGATTCTCGGGGACGCGCAGCCCGCGTCGCCGGGCGATGTCGGCTCGACAGGGTTGACCCCGGCCATGCTCGAAAGCCTGGTCGAGTTCGTCCAGGCGCCGGACAAGGGAGGGACGCTCGTGTGCATCGCGGGTCCCCGGTACATGCCTCTGGCGTACCGCGAGACCGCGCTGGCCCGGCTCCTGCCGATCGACGTGAGCACGGCTCGGGTCCCTGATCCGGCACTTCCCCTTACAGAGGGATTCCGGGTGCAGCCAACGGAACTCGGCCTGGCCAGCCCGGCTTTGCAAATCGGCGAGACTCCGGCGGAAAGCGCCGCGGCGTGGAAGAACCTGCCGCCGTTGTATTGGTTCCTCGAGGCCCAGGACGTGAAGCCCGGCGCCCGGATCCTGGCCGAGCATCCGACCAGACAGGGGCACGACGGGCGTCCGCTTCCGCTCATCCTGATGCACTACGTGGGGGCGGGCAAGGTCTTGTTTCACGCCATCGACGAGACGTGGCGATGGCGGTTCCGGGTGGGCGACACGTACTTTGCGCGTTACTGGGTCCAGACGATCCGCTATCTGGCCCGATCGAAGCTCGACACCGCGGGACGGGCCGCCACCCTGTCCACCCAGCGCCGCGAGTACCGGTTCGGCGAACCGGTGCGGTTGACCGTCCGGTTCGCCGACGAACGCCTATCCCCGGAGGCCGACGACGGGGTGACGGTGCTTGTGGAACATCAGGCGGGGAAGATCGACCGCGTGACGCTCCGCCGCAATGCCTTGCGCCGCGGGACGTTCGAGGCCGTGCTTGCAGGCCCCGCGGTCGGGTCGTACCACGTGTCGATGGTCTTGCCGAAGCTCGACGGTCCCCCGCCGGCCACCGATTTCACCGTGTCCGCCCCGCCGGGCGAGTTCGCGCGGATCGAGGCCGACACGCGAACCATGCAGCGCGCGGCGGAATTGAGCCGAGGTCGCTACTACACGTTCGCCACGGCCGACCGGCTGGTCGAGGAACTTCCCGAGGGCCACGAAGTGCCTGTCGAAACCCTGCCGCCAAAGCCCCTGTGGAACACCTGGCCCGTGCTCGTTTCGGTGCTGCTTCTGCTGATCACCGAATGGATCTTGCGCAAGCTGGGGGGCATGGCGTAGAACGGCACGACCACATCCTCGCGTCCATCTCGCGCGGGGGGACGATGCCAGGGCTTCGTCATGGTCGGGCTTGCCGGTAAGGATCGCTGTCGTCGATTTCGGGTTGTCCGTCCGGCATCGCGGTGACGGCGTCCGCGCTTTCCGATCGCGCGGCGCGCATCAAGGCGGCGGGGGCGACCGGCACGGGGCCGGTGACCAGCTCAGGCACGCTGAACGTCTTGAGGAAGGCATCGTAGAACTCGGGATCGGCTTGCGGAACCACGAACGGCTTGTGCGCCCGGCCCGACCGATCGACGTAGCTCAGGTAACACCGGGTGAAAGTCCCCTCGCCGCGCTTGCTGCTGAAGGCGATCCATCGCGAGTTGCTCGACCACGAGTGCCAGGATTCCGAGAACTCGCTATTGATGGGGGCCTCGGCGTAGGTGCCCTTCTCAAGGTCCATCAGGTACAGATCGCTCGACGGCTGATAGGCCGGAAAACACCCGTAGCGGCACATGCAAAACAGCAAGAACCGGCCGTCGGGCGAAATCCGCGGCAAGAGGATGCTCCGCCCGGTGTCTTTCGCCGCCAGCACGGTTTCGGGCCGGCCCCATTGATCGGCTTCGACGTCGTAGGCGATGCGAACCAGGTCGTACTTCACTTCGGCGTAGCCCTTGGGGGGCACGGCGTCGCGGTCGGTCCACAGCCGCGGCGCGCGGCAGTAATAGAGCCAGTGCCCGTCGGGCGACCACGCGGGATACGTGGCGAGGTGCCGGTCGTCCGCGGCGCCGGGGATCCGCCGCGACTGCCGGTCGGCGACGCGCAAGTACGAGAGTCCCGACTCCAGATCGACGACATCGCGGACCTGGGGGCCGGCCGTATGGAAGAACTGCCGCACCTTGTTGGTGGAATAGGCCACGACCCGCCCCGTGGGATGCCAGGCGCTATAGCCCATCGCCATGCCGAGCTTCACGGCGTGACCGTTGTCGGCCAGAAGG
>JANLFZ010000444.1:2979-4453 GCA_024653385.1 Thermoguttaceae bacterium
TCGCCTTGCCCAGCGTGTTGCTGCGCAGGCCGACGAGCATCCGATCGGGTGCGTTGCCGCAGAAGGCGTGGCAGTTGACGCAGGCGGTTGCCAGCGGTTTGCCGTCCAGCACGGCCGACGTATCGAACGTCTCCAGGCTGCGTTGATAGATGCCCACCTCGTCCCACGTGTTATGGACTGGTGGTACGAGGCGATGGACGAGGTACGGATCGATTTCGTCTTCGGCGACATGATTGACGATCGCGTCGTAACGCCGCCATGCCCCTGCCGACTCGGCATAGACTTCCCAGGACAGATCTTGGCCGCGGTTGGCGGCCAGCAGGGACCGCCATGCGCGAAGGGGGATCGTAATCCGCGGCGAGTGGCTGACGATTTCGATCGGTTCGCCCGCCTCACCCCGCATGCGCACGAGGAAGCTGCCTGCCTCCTCGCGGATCGAGAAGTTCAGCGGGGCGATGTTCGGGGGGAGGACGATTCCCACATAGTCGGGACTGATGCGAGGCGTCCGTCCGGCGGCTTCGGCGTGTTCCACCGCGGGCCGATGACCTGCCGCGATCCACCAGACGGAAGCCACCGCGCCGGCGCTTAGGGCGGCAAGGGCCGCCAAGGCCATGACCAAGCGCCGGCCAGTCCGAATGGGCATGACGTCACCCTCCCGAGATTCCGTGGGCTAAATAGAAGAAATACGTTCCCCCCAGTCCCGCCTCCAACGCGGCGCGGACCGCCTCGTGGGGACTGGGCGCAGTGGTCGTGATCCGCTGGAACTCGCGGGCGTCGTCGAGCACCCCGGGGTCGACCGCGAAGCCGAAATCCGCAAGCGACCGGCCACAAGACCATGCGTGCGCGACCAGCGCCTCCTGGTAGTGGCGCGGCACGTTGGGGTACGAGAAATCCCGCAGCCGACGGAGGTTAGCCACGACCTTATCGGGCCTGCCGTCGCTGAGGTAACGGGCCATCAATAGCTCGAACGCCAGGCGGTTCTTCGGGTTCGCGCGCAGGAGGGCTTCCAGCAATTCATCGGGGCCGGCCTCCTGCGCGATCAGGTCGGTGGCGACGGCGTTGGCGCGGATGCGCGAGGCCCGCGGGTCGTTCTCCAGCGTGGGATCCGCCTCGAGCCGGCAAAGCATCGCGTGCGCCGCCCCGCGGTAGAACAGATGTCTGCCGAGCGTGCGGAGGAACATCTTGGCGGTTTGCGGCCGGCCGGTCACCGCGTGAATCACGGCCAGGTGTTCGAGGATCTCCGGCTGCTCGCCCGAGGTGGCCAGCGCCTCGTAGGCACACCGTTCCGCCAGGTTCACGTGGCCCAGTTCGAGGTAGAGCCGACTCTCCTGGAAGAATGCGCCCAGGTCGCGTTGTTCGGTGGGCGTGGCGAACCAGTCGACGTCGCGGCGCTGGGGGTAATGGAACATCTCGTCGCCGAGCCGGCCCGTGTGGTACAACGCCAGCATGACGTTTCGCGCTCCGCGCGAAACGT
>JANLFZ010000444.1:4463-5267 GCA_024653385.1 Thermoguttaceae bacterium
GGTTGTAGACCCCCGACGGCAGACGTTGGGCCAATTCGCGCACCTCGCTCCACCGCCCCTGGTCGGCGAGGAAATCCATGGCCAGCACAGTGCGCGTGCGCCCATCCCACAAGAGCCACGCGGCCGCGCCCGCGGCGCAAAGGGCGGCGGTGGTCCGCACCCAGACGGCCGGCAAGAAGAAGCGGCCGGCTCCCTTGGTCGAGGAGGTAGCCGCTTTTCGAGGGGCCTTCGATCGAGCCGCTGCGGCCTTGTCGGGGTTCGCCGCAAGTTCGGCCCGCGCTCGGCCTTGGAGGAAGCTCCCCGCCAGCAAGGTGGGAAAAAACAGGTACAATGCCAGCGCGTAGGACCATTTTCCCGGGGCTATTCCGGGATCGGCCAAGAGGAACGCGGAGTAGGCCTCGTGGGCATCAAGTCCCAAGAGGCCGCTCACCACCCCGGGCATCGCCAGGGCGCATGCCAGGGATGCCGCGGCCAGCGCCCGCCGCCGGCCGATCAGCGCCTCGTCGGCGGCCGCCAGCACGGCGAAGAGCAATCCGCCCGTGCCCGCCATGTAGTACGAGGCCCCCGAGGCCGCCAGCAGCGTCGCCCAGCGCGCCGCCGGGTTCGAAGGCGCGCACCGGGCATAGAGCAGGAATCCCCCAACGGCCACGAGGAGCGACACGGCCAGGCCGATGGGGTGGCTGTACCCGCTGTACAACATCAGGAGGATGACGGCCGGGAAGTACCGCAGCACGCCGGCGCCCGGCATCCCGGCCCGGCGCGCGATGCCATCGGCAAGCCGCCCCATGCACCACGCCGCGCCGG
>JANLFZ010000445.1 GCA_024653385.1 Thermoguttaceae bacterium
GATGGGGTCGTTGGCGTCGATCGAGGCCCGGCAGTAATCGACGCGCCCGCCCACGTCGATCGACAACTCGTCGGATAGAGGCAAGCGCACGTTGGCCAAAGCGCCGAGGTCGTCCATCTGGGAGTCGGGAATGCCGTAGACGTTGCCGCCGTAGAGGATGCGGCCCTCGGGGTCCACGTCGGTCTCCTGGTAGCGCTGCCGGTAGCGCCGCCAGTCGGCGCCGAAGGTCCATTGCACGTCGTCCACCTCGCCCAGCGTGCGCAGCGCCCGCACCCCGGTCGTGCGAAGGTTCCCTTGGCCGAACGTGGCCACGGGATACTCGAAGAACTGGGGCAAGGTGTAGAACTGCTCGTAGAAGGTCTCTTGTTTCGACGGCCGAAGCGAGTCGCCGTGGTAGTAGGTCTGGTTCCACCAGGTTTGCAGGACGAGCTGCTCGGGGCCGGCTGGGTCCTCTTGGATCACGTACCGCAGGTTGAACTGGTCGTTCTTCGAATTATTGATGTCGTAGATGATGCCCGGCAACTCGACGTCGTTCATCTCCGTGCGGAGGTAGTTGAATTCGAGGCGCGACGCGGAGTCGAGATCGAACCGGAAGGCGAACAGGCCGTCCCACTTCTGGTAGCTCGAGGGGACCGGCGGCGCGTGGCCGCCGGGGTCGTAATCGTTGGCGCTGCGCAATCCGTAGCTAACCAACGCGCCCCAGCCGCGGCCTGCGCTATAGACGCCGTCGCGATGGTAGATGCTCCGGCCGTTGGTGCCATAGACGAACTCGGTGGCCAGCCGGGTTTCGGGACGGCCGTTCCCCGAGGGCGGCGGAATCAGCTCCGCCGTGAGAAACGCGAACCCCGGTCCGAAGAACGGCGTGTATGGCCCGTCGACAACGGTCACCCGGTCGACGATGCCCGGGTCGATCTGGCTGAACACCGAGTCGATGTCGACGCGGGTCTTCAACTGAGGGATTCCGTTGGCCGTCGCATTGAGCTGGCTGGAATGGTATCCGCGCACGCGCGGATCGAGGTTGATGGCCGAGATGCGGCGGGTGGTGACGCTGGGCGCCTCGGTAAGCGCCTCGGCCGTGGTCGTTGCGGAGCCGCCTTCGATGCTGCCGGTCTGTACGTTGGTCGAAGGAGCCGTCAGGTTCGTCTCGTTGGCGCCCGCACGTATCGGGACCCGGGAAAGCTGCTCCAGGTCGAGGTCCAATAGACCGCGCACCCCAGAGCCGGGGGGCGACGAATTGGGGGATTGCACGCCAGATGAACTGTCGGATGAAGGCTCGACACGCACCCCCGCCGCCTCGCCCGCCGGCGGAGGCATCGGCGTCTCTTGGGCGATCCCCCAAGCGACAGGCATGCCCAGTAGGCAAGTGCCCAGAACGGCGATCGCGATGCGAGTTCGGGCCATCGCACGGAGCCTGTGAGCCGGGATCTGGGGCCACGTCGCAAGACACAAGGAAACCCAGCGCCCTTGGGTTCCACGTGTTCGCGCACAATCCCCAAGGCCTGGTATGGGCGGCACCAGAAGTAGTTATCGGCGATAAGGAAGCCCCCCGGGGGTCAAATCGGCACAGCCGCGTGACTTGACCCAATCCGCAGACTTTTGCAGTCGGTCATCCCGCAAGAGGTTGGCTTATCGCGGCCCGATCGCGTCCCCCCTCGACAGGTTCATTTTCGCGGGCTTCGCCGCGAAAACTGGACCGTCCCCGTGAACGGTTACGGCACCTGGGTCTCTTGCTGCCGGTGGTTGCGCTGGCGGCAGTCGTCGGCGATGCGCAAGAGGCGGTTTCGGTCGATGGGCTTGGTGCAATAGAAGTCGCAGCCGGCTTCGAGACACCTATTCTCGGCATCCACGGTGCAATCGGCGGTCAGCGCCACGATCACGCCCGTGTATCCGCTGCCGCGCAACCGGCGCGTCGCACCGTACCCGTCCAAGACCGGCATCTGCATGTCCATGAGGATCAGGTCGAAGGGCTCGGCTCGCGCCTGCGCTTGCTGGACCTCGTGGCAGGCGGCCTCGCCATGTTCGGCGGTCGTGACCTGCCAACCGGCCCGCGTGAGAATGTGCGCGATTAGCCGTTGGTTGTCGAGCGAATCCTCGACGAGGAGGATCCGGCCAAGCGGAGGGCGTTGGCCGTCGCGGGACGCATGAGGCAAGCGCATCTTGTCCGCCGCGGGATCGCCCACGCGATCGGTGGCCGAGGGACGCTCGGCCGAAATCGTCACCACGAAGGTGCTTCCCTTGCCGGGGGAACTCGTCACCGTCACGTCGCCCCCGAGCATGCGCGCCAGGCGTTGCGAGATCGCCAGGCCGAGGCCGGTGCCGCCGTAGCGACGCGTGGTCGATGCGTCGGCCTGGCTGAACCGTTGAAAGAGCTGGCCGATCTGTTCGTCGGAAAGACCGATGCCGGTGTCGATGACCTCGATCCGAAGCATGGGCCTGGCCGCCTCGCCCCAGGATCGCACCACCACGCGCACGCCGCCGCGCTCGGTGAACTTCACCGCGTTTCCCACGAGGTTCAGCAGGATTTGCCGTAGCCGGACCGGATCGGTGACGATGGCGTCGGGCAGGGGGGCGACCCATTGGGCATCGAGCGAGAGCCCCTTGCGACGTGCGGCCGGTCCGACCTGCCGGAGCACGCTCGCGACGACTTGCCGCGGCGAGCAGGCGGCCGGAATGATCTCCAACTTGCCGCTCTCGATCTTCGAGATGTCCAGGATGTTGTTCAAGAGGTCCAGAAGGTGCTCGGCGTTCCGGTTGATCGCGTCGAGATAGTCGAGGTGGGTTTCCGGGGTGGTCGCCGGATCCAGGTCGTCGCGGAGCAACTGCGCGTATCCGAGGATCGCGGTCATCGGGGTGCGGATCTCGTGGCTCATGTTGGCGAGGAACTCGCTCTTGGCGCGATTGGCCTCGATGGCGGCCCGTTCGGCCCGGGCGAGCTGCTCGTTGGCCACGCGGAGTTCGTCGACGGCCCGCTCGAGATCGCGGCTTCGGGCTTGAACTTCCGCCGTGCGTTCGGCCACCATCTTCTCGAGTTGGCTGCGCGTCAGTTCGGCCTGGCGCGCGAGGTGCCAGCGGCGGGTGAGCGAAATCGCCAGTTGCTGCACCTCGATGCTGTCGAAGGGCTTCTTGAGGATCACCAGGTGGTCGGTCCGGCCGAGTTGCCGCACGATGTCTTCCCACGTGTGGTCGGAGTACGCGGTGCAGAGGACGATGAGGATCTCGGGGTCCACCTCCCAGATGCGGCGGATGGTCTCGACGCCGTCCCAGCCGGGCGGCATGCGCACATCGACGAACGCCAGCGGGTAGGGCCGGCCCTCGCGAAGGGCCTCTTCGATCTTGCGCAGTCCTTCCTGGCCCTGGTGGGCACAGTCGACAACGTACTGTTCGCCCCCGTCGGCCGGGGCCGGCGGCCGGCCGAACAGGGCCGCCGCCGCATCGTCCAGCGCGCGGTCGGCGGGCCGGGGGCTCAGGATCTTGCGGAAATCGTCGTGAATCGATTGCTGGTCGTCGATGACCAGGATGCGAACCGGCTGGGAGGAGTTCATGCGGGCGTCTCCGCGGGATGGAAGGGAAGGTCCAGGGTGAAGACGGCGCCCTGTCCGGGGCCGTCGCTGGCCGCCACCAGCGATCCGCCCAGCTCCCGAGCGCTGTTGGCCGAGCTGTGGAGGCCGAAACCATGGCCCAGCGGCTTCGTGGTGAAGCCATGGGAGAAGATGCGGGTGAGATTCTCCGGCAAAATGCCGACGCCGTTGTCGGCGATCTCGACGGCCACGCGCGGATCGTCCCCGGCGCGTCGCACGCGAATCCGTGCCGTCAGCAGCCGCTCGGCGCGCCCCGAGCTAGCCAGCGAGTCCTTCGCATTGGTCACCAGGTTCACCAGGATCGAGAGGAGCTTCTGCTTTTCGACGCGCACCGGCGGCGTCTCGTCGTACTCGCGCACGACCCGGATCGCGTACTTCTCCAACGAGGATCGGTTCAACTTCAGCGCGTCGTCGAGCAGCTCGGCCAGGGAGATCGACTCGACCAGGCCCGCCGCTCCGGCGTACGACTGCTGCATGGCGACAATGGTCTTGATGTGATCGACGTTCTTGGCCAGGGTGTGGAGTTCTTCGACCAGTTCCGACCGCTCGCGTGCGAGGTGCTCCGCCACGAGGCGCAGGAACGGCCGCACGTGCCGGCCTCGTTCGTCTTCGAGCAGATAGCGTCCCAAGTCGGGCTCATGCTCGTCGATCAGGTCGAGGGCGCGGGCGAGGTCCGCCAGGCGGGAGTTCCGGAGCCGGTCGGCCACGAGGGTTGCCGAGACGTTGACGCTGTTGAGGACGTTGCCCACGTTGTGCAGCACGCCCGTGGCCACCTCCGCCATGCCGGCGCGCCTCGCAAGATCGACGACCTGGGCGTGGGCCTCGCGCAGTTTCTCTTCGGCCCGTTGGCGCTCCAGGACTTCGCGCTGGAGTTCGCGGTTGGCGTCGGACAACTGCCGGGTACGTTCGGCCACGCGGATTTCGAGGTGGGCATGGGCTTCGCGCAGCTCGCATTGCTGTTTTTCGATCTGGTCGAGCATCGCATTGAAGGCGTCGCACAGATCGCCCAATTCGTCGCCCGACTGCTTCTCCACGCGCAACGAGCAATCGCGGGCCGCCGAGATCCGTTTCGCCGTCTCGGCCAGGCGGAGGATCGGCGCCGAGACGAGGCGCTCGAGCCGCCAGGCCAGCGCCAACGCGACGGCCAGCGCGCCGGCGGCGATCGCGCCGACCGCGGCGACCGTGCGGGCCAACTGGCGGTACAGGTCTTCCAGCGTCGAGCGCAGGAAGATGGTCCCCAACCGTTCCCCGTCGTGGACGATCGCGCGCGTCACGTCCACGTGCCCTCCGGCGACGAAGTCGTGCCCCTCGCGCGCCGGGGCCGGCGGCAGCGGCTCGCCGTGGCCGGGAAGCTCGCGGCGATAGGCGGCGAACACGCGGCCCTTGGCATCGTAGATCGCCGCCAGCTCGATCGTCGGTTGATGTTGCAGACTTGACAGAAGTTCCTGAGCGGCGGCCGGGTCGTCGAACGCCAGCGCGGCCGTGCTCCCTGATCCAAGGGCCTGGGCCAGAACCGATAGGTGCTCGACCTTCGACGAGCGGATCAACTGCGCATTGCTCACCACGAAACCGGCCGACGAAAGCAACAGGGCCGCTCCGCCGACGCCCAGAATGAGGAGGGCGAGCTTGAGCCGGATCGAAATATCGCGGAAGGCTTTCATGGGGTCAGCGCGACGAGGCAAGTTTGG
>JANLFZ010000446.1:0-956 GCA_024653385.1 Thermoguttaceae bacterium
AAGGGAACAGGCACGCTTTCCGGGGGCCGCCGTGGGCGGACCGGAAAAGCGTGCCTGTTCCCTTGGAGTCGAAGCGCAATGCGATGGGCGAATCTCGTGGCGGCGATGATGCCGCTTTTCCTAGGGTGTGGGCAAAGCCATCAGCCGACGGCCCGGCAAACCGCGATCGCGCCGGTCCAGACCGGCCCGGTCGGCAAGGGCGCGATGCCCGCCGATGCCGTGCATGCCGGCCTGGCCAAGGGGCCGCATCCGCCGGTTGGCCAGGCGTCGGGCGAGAAGGCCAACGTGTTCCCGCCCGCGAAGTCCGGTGACGATGCCGGCCCCACGACGCAAGGCGCTGCCTCATCGCCGGAGGCCCCTCGAACGGCCAGTACCGAGGTGCAGCGCGGCGGCCGCGACGTGCAGATCGGTAGCGTTCGGTTGACGGCCCCCGAGGGCTGGATCCGCAAGAAACCGCAGATTGCCTTCATCCTTGCCGAGTTCGGACTGCCGCGCGTCGAGGGAGATGCCGAGGACGCCCAACTGACCGTGACCGCCGTCGGCGAGAACACGCCGAAGAACCTCGATCGTCTGCGCGAGCAACTCGGCAACAAGCCGTCGCAAGGATCGGTCGAGCAGCTTCGAATCGAGGGCATCGAGGTGATGCTGGTCGATACGTCGCTGGACCCGGCCGACAGTCACGGACCCTTCGCGCCACCCCGCGGCGGAGGTCGCTATCGGGTTCTCAATGCGATCGCGCCGATCGGCAGCAAGCTGTATTTCATCCATTGCAGCGGTCCTGAGAAGACCGTCGGCGCCCGGGCCGGCGAGTTCCGCGCGTTTCTCCAAACGATGAAGTCGATCGGTTCGCCCTGATTCCCTGGGGATGAGCAACCTCGGGGTGGGTATTTTCGCGGCGGCTTGACATCCTCGCCGGTGCTTCCCAGAATGTGCCGGTGTGCCGTGGCGGGCTTCCG
>JANLFZ010000446.1:966-5217 GCA_024653385.1 Thermoguttaceae bacterium
CCGGTGTTCTGCCGAGACCGATCTTGGGAGATTCCACGATGTTGCTTTGCCGCCGCCATGTCCTGGCCGGTGCCGCGGCTGCCGCGGGATGGGCCGTCGCGCCTTCGCTCTTCGCCGCCGAGCCGTCCCCGCCGCAACGCCAGGCCGTGTTGAAGCTTTCGAGCCAGTTGGGGCTCATTCCCGGCAAGAGCCTGGCCGAGAAGCTGGCCCAGATGGAGAAATGGCATTTCGACGGCGTCGAGCTGCCCGGCAACGTCGCGGACAAGCTGTCGGAGTTCCAGGCAGCGCTCAAGGACTCGCCGCTTAAGCCCAGCGCCGTCTGCTGGGGGTCGATCAACGGCGATCTGGTCTCCGACGTGGTCGAGAAGCGCAAGCCGGCGGCCGACCAGTTCAGGCGGGTGCTCGACGCGGCGGGCGCATTGGGGTCGACCGGCGTGATTTACGTGCCGGCCTTCAACGGGCAGACGAAGCTCGCGAACCAGGAGATCCGCCAGATTCTGTTGGACACGCTCCCCGCCCTGGGCGAGCACGCCGTCAAGGCCAAGACGCGAATTCTCCTCGAACCGCTCAACCGCAAAGAGGCCTTCTTCCTCCGCCAACTGGCCGATGCCGCCTCGATCTGCCGCGACTGCAATCACCCCGGCGTCTGCATGATGGGCGACTTCTACCACATGGGCATCGAGGAGACGAGCGACCTGGGGGCGTTCATTTCGGCGGGCCCGTACCTGCACCATGTGCATCTCGCCTCGCGCAGCCGCGTGCTGCCCGGCCAGGACGAGCGCCAATTCGTCGACGGCTTCAGGGGCCTGAAACACATCGGCTACCAGGACTACTGTAGCTTCGAGTGCGGCATCAAGGGCGACCCGAAGGTCGAAATCCCCAAGTCGATGGCGTTCCTCCGCGACCAGTGGGCCCAAGCCTGAAAGCGCCCGAGGCGACTCGGCCCGCGACGTGGAAATAGGGCGGGGCGGTCTTCCCGACGAGCCTCGGCCCTCATCGCGCCGGCGTCGCGTCGAGCGCGGCCAAGAGCCAAGCCAGGCTGGCCTTGGCGTCTCCCAAGACAAGCACGGTCTTGGGATGGCGATAGAGCGTGTTTTCGACGCCGGAGTAGCCGGGCCGCGCGTCGAGGTTGCACACGACGACTTGCCGCGCTTCGTGTGCCGCCAGGATCGGCATTCCCGAGATCGGTGTGTTGGGAACCGTGCTGGCCGCCGGATTGACCACGTCGCACGCCCCGACGACCAACGCCAGGTCGGTTTGGGAAAAATCGGGGTTGATCTGGTCCAGATCGAAGAGCAAGTCCGGATCGGCCTCCGCCTCGGCCAGGAGGACGTGCATGTGGCCGGGCATGCGGCCGGCCAACGGATGAATGGCGTAGCGCACCGTCTTGCCGAGGCGCCGCAGTCCATCCACGAGTCGCGCGGTCTCGAACTGCGCCTGCGCCAAGGCCATGCCGTACCCGGGAATCACGATGACCGACTGTGCCGCGCGAAGCGCCGCTGCCGCTTGTTCCAGGGGCGGGACCTCGCCGGCCGAGTGGTTCGGCAAGGTCGTGGCCGCCGGCGTTGCCTCCCGCGCTAGTTCGGGCCCTTCCCTCCCGGGCCGATGGCCGTCCCCGCCCAGCAGGAATCGCACGACGTTGCGGTTCATGGCCCGGCACATGCACAGGGTCAGGATCGAACCCGAGGCCGCGACCGTGGCCCCGCACGCGATGAGCAGCCGGTTATGAACGACGATTCCGCAGAAGGCCGCGGCCAGCCCGGTGGTCGCATTGAGGAAGGAGATCAGCACGGGCATGTCGGCGCCACCGATCCGCACGGCGAACACCGCTCCCAGGATCGCCGAAAGCAGGGTCAGTACGCCCAGCTCCAACGACGAGGCGCCAGGCGACGTTCCCGCAAAGACCGCCAGGGCCACCGTGGCGCCGAACAGCCCGGCCATGAGAAGACCGTGCCGGCGGAAGACGGTCGGCGTGGCGCGCACCCAGTTGGCCAACTTCGCGCTGGCGATCATGCTCGCGGTGAACGTGCCCGCTCCCAGCACCGCGCCGATCAAACCGGAGGCGCGGGCCAACGCGGGCAGGGCGCCTGCATGGCGGGAAAGCTCGATCCACGCCACCAAGAGGGCCGCAACTGCCCCGGCTCCGTGCTGCAAGGCGACCATCGCGGGGATCTGGAGCATGTTGACCCGCAAGGCAACTCCCATGCCCACCAGTCCTCCCGCGGCCAGAGCGCCTGCCACCAGCCACGGGCTTTGGACGGCATGACGGCCCAGCACGACGCCCAGCGCGATGGCCAACGCGGCAGCGGCGGTGAGATTTCCCCAGCGGGCGCGCTCGGGCCGGGTGAACTGCCCGACGCCGACGAGCAACAGCCCGATGATCGCCAGATCGACAAGCAATCCAGTCATGCCGCGGAGCCGGTTGCGGTGTTCTGAAGGGTGGTGCGGGCCACCCGTGCCATTCAGCTTGAGTCGCGGAACTGCTCGGCAAGCCATTCCCGCCACTGTTGGGCGGTATGGGGGCCTAGCTTGGTGCGGATGGTCCGAACCGCGTAGTTGAGCATTTGTCGCATGAGCGAGTCTTGGAGTTTGTCGCGGATGGGCAAGAGTTGGTCGAGGATGGCCGCCGCTTCCCGGTACTTGCCCTCCATGGCCAGAAGGCCGCATTTGCCGGCCATGGCCCAGGCGCGGAGTTCCACTTCGGTGTCGTCCAGGGTGGCCAGTTCGTCGAAGATCTCCATCGCCTTGGGGTTGTTTCCCTCGCGAAGGTAGATGCGCGCGAGTTGTTGCTTGGCGCGGTTGACCCAGTAGGGTTTGTCGGGGTAGTAGTCGAGCACGCTTCGCCACGCCTCTTCGGTGCCCAACTGGCTGGCATAGAGCCACTGGCGAAAGACGGTCTCTTGCTTGGGGACGACGGCGGGCGTTTGAGAAACGTCGGCCAAGAGGAACGGAACTCGCGTGACGCGCCACGCCAGGATTCCGCCCAGCACGCCCGCTGCCAGGGCTGCGGCGAGCCATCCGACCCAGCGGGTCACGCCCGGCGTGGCCGGGGGCGCGGTCTTCATCAAGGCGTCCAGCCGCTGGGTGGTCTCGTTGCGCGCGCGCAGGGTGGCGGCCATTTCGTCCGCCTCGCAGCCCGGCAGGTCCTCCGGCCACTGCTCGTCCGATCCGGCCGGCTGGACCTTGCGGAGTTCGCGGAGCAGCTCCTGGGGCGATTGGTAGCGGTGCTCGGGCGATTTGGCGAGCATCTTGTGGACGATGCGGCAAAGCGCTGCCGGAAGGTCGGGCCGATGGTTTTCCAGTGGTTCGGGCTGTTTCTTGAGGTGCTGGAGCGCCAAACTCAACGCCGTGTCGCCGGAGAAGGGCGGTCCTCCCGCGAGCATCTGGTAACACGTGACTCCAAACGAATAGATGTCGCTGCGCGGATCCAGCGGCTTGCCCTCGACCTGCTCCGGACTCATGTACAGCGGCGTGCCCAGGGTCACGCCGACCTGGGTCAAGTCGGTCCCCTCCTCGGTCCGGAGCATCCGGGCAAGGCCGAAGTCGGCCACTTTCACCTCGCCGGTCCGGGTGAGCATGATGTTCTCGGGCTTGATGTCGCGGTGGACAATTCCCGCATCGGCCGCCTTCGCCAAGGCGGCGGCCACCTGGCGCATGATGAGCAACGCCAGCGGCAGGTCCGGGGCACCGTTGCGCGCCATCCACTGGCGCAGGTTCAAGCCTTGTACGTATTCCTGGGCGATATAGTAGAGGCCGTCGACCTGGCCAACCTCGTGGATCTGGACGATGTTCGCATGGACCAGCGCGGCCGCGGCCTGGGCTTCGCGTTGGAATCGCTTTACGTAGGTGGCGTCGGCAGCCAGCCGCGCCTTGAGCACCTTGACCGCGACCTGCCGCCTGAGGGAACACTGCTCGGCCAGATACACCTCGGCCATGGCTCCCTGTCCCAAGCGCCGCAGCAGCCGGAAATCGCCCAGTTGCCGGCCCGTCAGGTCCGGGTCCAGCGGTTCGCTCGGTCTGTCTTGGACTGGATCCATGGGAGTGGTCTGTCCGGTGGTAGTCCGGCTTCGTTCCGTCGCGGCGGCGCACCAGCGCGTTGGCAATCGGCTTCCATGCTGCCGGGGGCTTTTGTCGGCCTCGTCGCGAGATGCCGAGCGCCCGCGCGCTGAACCCCGAGTACGCAAAGTCGTTGACTTATCCTATCTTACGACGCCCGGTCGGGTTTGCAAACCCGACCGGGCGTCGTAAGAT
>JANLFZ010000447.1:0-4386 GCA_024653385.1 Thermoguttaceae bacterium
CGACCGCTTGATCACCTCGCGCATCAGGTCGGCCGGGCCGTCCTGCCCGGTGAACAGCTTGAACTGGAGACACGCCTGGCGCACGAACATGTCGACGCCCGTGATCACCCGGCACAATCGGGACCGGGCGTCCTTGATCAACAGCGTGTTCTCGGGGTTGTAGACCGCGTCGAAGACGACCATCGACGGCCGGAGATGGAGCTTCGGGAACGGGCTCTGATCGACGTTGGGGTGCATCCCGATCGGCGTGCCGTTGATCAGGATCTCGGCCGAGACCGTGTGGCGATTGGCCCATTCGACCTGGCGGCAACCGAATTTCTCGGCCAGCTCGGCCGCGCGTTCCGCATCGCCGTCGGCGACCACAACCTCGCATCCGCGCCGGATCAGCCCATAGGCGATCGCCTTGCCCACGCCGCCGGCGCCGAGCATGAGGCACGTCCGGCCTTCCAGAACGTTTTCGTCGGGGTGGCGCCGGTCGAAGGCTTCTTCGAGGCTGTCCATGGCCGCCCGGTAATCGGTGTTGTAGCCCAGACGCTCGTCTCCCTCGAAAATGACCGTGTTGGCGGCCCCGATGCCCCGCACCGCGCCGTCGGCCTGGGTGAGCTTCTCGAGCACGGCTTCCTTGTGGGGAATGGTCACGCTCAGCCCGCGGATGTCCAGTTCCGGCGCCTCGTCGATAAACCGCGACAAGTGCTCGCGCGGCACGCGGAACGGCAAGTACACCTTGTTGAGTTTGTAGTGTTTGAAGCCCGCGTTGTGGATCTGCGGGCTAAGGCTATGTCCCACCGGATCGGCGACCACGCCGTACACCTCGGTTTCGGCGTTGATCTCGTCGTAGCGGTAGACGTCGCGCATTTCCTCGAAGCTGAGCTGCCCGGGCGCCAGCACGCGCTCGTGGTGGAAGGTCGCGTAGGTGAACGGCGCGCCGTACTTGCCACACAGGACCCGCGTCGGAATGCCGATGTCGCCCATGCACAACCCGATCGTCGGCACCTTGCTGTCGCGCACCAGGCGGAGCATGCGCACGTTGTCATGGGGACAATTGGCCATGGTGGCGATCTTCACGATGTCGGCATCCAGCGAGCACAGCCGGCGGTGAATGGCCTCCAGGTCGTCGGGCGTCTTCCGAAAGTCGTGGTAACTGACGATCCGCTTCGTCTTGCCGTACCGCGGCACCTGGCCGGCCACGTCCTCCTCCAGGTCCACGTATTCGACCCCTTCGACAATCGCCGTGCGCAGCAGCATCAGGCGCTGCTCCTCCGTGCCCTGGTACTTTCCCCCGTCCCGCTCGCGGCGGCATGCGACCACCACGGGGCAGGGACGGTCGGTCAGAAGACGCTTGAGCGAAATCTCGCCCCGAATGTAGTCCAAACGCAACTCGACGAGCTTGGCCCCCTGTTCGGCCAGGTGGCGGTGCTCGGCGATCATGTGGCGGTGCCGTCCGCGGCCAATGCTGACACAGATCATGGCAGATCCCATGCGTGAACAAGTGCTCGGGGCATCGGTCCCCCGGTTCGACCTCCAGACAAGGTCGTCCCCCAACTACAGGTTACCCGAAACGCTGTATTCTGGACAATCCTTCGAACAAAATCAAACCCGTGTGCCCGAGCGATTCCGGCCAAAGTGGACACGCCGTTGAGAACCACCAAGGACCCCTCCGGTGTGTAATGCATTGTAGCTCCAATGGGGATACAGCCGGCAGGGAGGGCGAAGAATGCGTGGGAGGCCGCCTAGGCGCCCGCTCGTGCGGGCAAAAATCGACTTGCACGATCTTGTGGGAGCGTGCGAGCGTGCCCTGGCGGGGCGCCTTGGCCAGCAGCGTGGCGAAGCAGGCATGGGCCACCATCCCCGCGCCCGCCAGCGCGCGAAAGCGACGCGCGGGGGCTGGGAGGAAACCTCCTCAGATCGACCTCGCATGGAATGCGGACCGTGCGGCTTGATGCACGAGCGACGCAAGAGCTGGTGCGTCGGATGGTCGTCGGCCGCCTCGCACGACAAACACCGCCCCTTCACCACAGCGCAACCGGCTCCGGCCCGTGACGCTGGAGCACCAACTGTCGTCCCAGGCGCGGTAGAAGTAGAATATGCCATCCGTCCGTCGTCGTTTTCCGTGGCGTGTCGTGGCACCCCTTTTCCGAGAGTGCAATCAAGAGTGCCATTCGCGTTTCAGGGTTGCGCACCATAAGGAAATTCCCATGTCCCCATCAAAAGGCCCGTCTCCCAACAAAGCAAAACCGGAGAAGACGATCATTCGATGCCGTCAATGTCTTCTGTTGTGCTTGTGGCTACTGGCAACCATCGCGGGGGAGATTGCGTTGGCCGGTGAGGCAGACCAGACAGACCACTTGGCCGCCGCCTTCCAAAGCCCGCCTGCCACCGCACGTCCATGGGTTTATTGGTGGTGGATCACGGGCAACGTGACCGAGGCCTCGATCGTCCGCGATCTCGACGCGATGCAGAAGAACGGAATTGGCGGGCTATTGCTGTTCGACGCGCGGGGCTACCACGAGGATCATACCCCGCCTCCACCTCCCCGCACCGAGTTCATGAGCCCCCAATGGCGCAAGATGGTGCAATTCGCCCTGGCCGAAGCCCATCGGCGAGGCATCGAGGTCAGCATGAACCTCAGCAGTTGTGCCGGGGCCTTGCGCGGGCCGTGGAAGGTCGGCGACGACGCCCCCAAGAAGCTCGTGTGGGCCTCGCGGGAACTTCGCGGGCCGAGCCGATTCGAAGGTCCGGCGCCCGGCAAGGACTGGGGGCGATGCTGGGAGGTAGCGCTTATGGCCGTGCGCACCGAGTCCGCTCCCCAACCCGTGGCCGCCGAGGTCGTCGATCTTTCCGCCAAGCTCGATGCCCACGGTCGGCTTGCGTGGGATGTTCCCGAGGGCCGGTGGAGCTTGCTGCGCTTCGCTTGTGCGACGATGGAGGGTCACGAGAACGACGTCGACATCCTCAGCCCATCGGCCGTCGCCGCCCATTTCGAACGCATGGGCCGGACCCTCTTGGCCGACGCCGGTCCGGCGGCCAAGACGCTGACGCACTTCTACAGCGTCAGTTGGGAGGGCGCTGCGCCGACCTGGACTTTGGGCTTCGACGAGTACTTCGAGCGGCGGCGCGGCTACAAGCTGCGCCCGTACCTGCCGGTCCTGGCCGGCGTGACAGTCCAAAGCCGCGAAGTCTCCGATCGCTTCCTGCGCGACTATCACAAGACGCTGGCCGACTGTTTCATGGACCACTGTTACGGCACCCTGCGGGAGCTGTGCCATCGGCATGGGATGAAATGGCACTCGGAGTCGGGCGGGCCGTGGGACCGCAAGCTGCCCAGTTTCGAACACGCCGATCAACTGGCGTTTCTCGGACACAACGACATGCCCCAGGGCGAGTTCTGGCATCTTGGCCGGGCGTTCAACCGCCCGCCCGCGATGGCCGCCCACATCTACGGTCTGCCGCTGGCGGCCGCCGAGGCCTTTACCCACATGCGCCCGCACTGGTCCGCGTATCCGGCGGTCTTGAAGCGCGACGCCGACGCCGCGTTTTGCGATGGGGTGAACCACTTCATCTGGCACACCTTCAGTGCGTCGCCCGAGGAGTTCGGCAAGCCGGGCATTGTGTACTTCGCGGGAACGCACCTCAACCCGAACGTCACCTGGTGGGAGCAAGCCGGGGCCTTCCTCGCCTACCTGGCCAGGTGCCAGGTTCTCTTGCGCCAGGGACGATTTGTGGCCGACGTGTGCTGCTACACGGGCGACAAGCCGTATCTGCACTGGGGTCGCGGCGAGAAGTGGCATGCCAAGCCGTCGCTCGCCCTTGGCAAGGGCTACGCCTACGACCTGGTGAACACCGAGGTGTTGCTCGAGCGTCTGTCGGTAGCGGACGGCCACCTGGTGCTTCCCGATGGGATGCGTTACCGCGTGCTCGCGGTCGACCTGGAAGACGAGTCGGTCCCGCCCGGGTCTCTGCGCAAGATAATCGAACTGGCCAAGGCCGGTGCCACGGTGGTGTTGGGTACGCGGCGGCCGACGCGATCGCCGGGCCTTAAGGACTACCCCGCTTGCGACGAGGAAATCCGCCGGCTGGCCGGCGAACTGTGGGGTGCGCCGGGCAGTTCGTCCCAACGGCGGCCGCTCGGCAAGGGCAAGGTCGTCTCGGGGATGAACCTCGACGAGGCCCTGCGGGCCGAGGGTGTTCCGCCCGACTTCGAAGGCCCTTGGGACTATATGCACCGCCATGCCGGCGGCGCGGAGATTTACTTCGTCGCCGGCCAGGGCAGGGCCGACTGCACGTTCCGCGTCCAGGGCAAGGAGCCGGAGCTTTGGGACGCCGTGACGGGCCGACGCCGCGACGCGGTCGCGTGGCGGCCGACCGGCGACGGCCGGACGGCCGTGC
>JANLFZ010000447.1:4396-5213 GCA_024653385.1 Thermoguttaceae bacterium
GGACCTGCCGCGCTGGGACCCGGCAGGGCTGGTGATGGAGCAGGTCGATGAGACGCACTGGACGATCACGCTCGATCTGCCCGAAGGCGGTTCGACGTTCGTCGTCTTTCGCCGGCCCGCCGAACCACGGCGCCTTGCGGCGGCCCCGCCCGAGGGCGTCGAGTTGGTCGGGCGCACGGCCAAGGGCCTGTGCGTGCGGCTTTGGAAGTCGGGGCCGATGGGGCTTTTGACCTCGCCAGAGCGGCAGGTGACGGTCGAAACGGCGTCCCTTCCCGAACCGTTGGCGATTACCGGCCCGTGGGAGGTTCGCTTTGCCAAGGGCCTTGGCGCGCCCGAGTCGGCGGTTTTCGAGCGCCTCGTGCCGTGGAACGAACATCCCGATCCGGGCATCAAGTTCTTTTCCGGCAGGGCCACGTACCGGAAGTCGGTGGCGCTCGATGCGGCGCAGGCGGGCGGGGTCATTCGCCTTCACCTGGGCGAGGTGAAATACGTGGCCCAGGTGCGCGTCAACGGCAAGCCGTTGGGCGTGGTCTGGACGAGCCCTTGGACCGTGGATCTGACCGGCCTCGCCAAGGCCGGCCGGAACGACCTGGAGATCGACGTCGTGAACCTCTGGCCGAACCGGCTGATCGGCGACGCGGGCCTTCCCGAGGAGAAACGGGTGACGAAGACCAACGTCCGGCGCGACCCCTCCTACACGGGCCGCTATGCACACTTGCGCGGCTACGTCCCCAGCGATCCGCTCTTGCCCTCGGGCCTCCTCGGCCCCGTGCGGTTCAGAATTCGACCTCGCGCTGCTGGCCGAACTCGATCCGCA
>JANLFZ010000448.1:0-3677 GCA_024653385.1 Thermoguttaceae bacterium
GCCCGGTCTCGGAGGCCGGGCGTTCGGCCGACCAGCGCGGCGAGGCGGACTCGGTGCCGCGGTCGGAGCCGCGCGCCATTGCCGAGGACCGGGCGGCTTCGGGCCTGTCGCCCGCTTCGCCCGCGCCCGGACCGGCCGGCCAGCCGGCTTCCTCGCCGAAACCGTCGGAGCCGGTCAAGACCGAGCCCGAGAATGCCGCTCCCAGCGGCACGAAGGCCTCGCCCGGGCCGGGCAAACTCGATGCCCAGCCGCCTGGCCGCCGGCCGGCGCCGCCCTCGGAAGACGTCACGCCGAGCGGGCCGGGACTGAAGCAGCCGCCCGGCGCCCTGGAGCCTTCGCCGCGGCTCCCGCCGGGAGAACCCGCGACCCGTCCCCCCGCGCCGGCCGGCGCGAAGACGGTCTTGCCCGCCGAGCGGATCGGCATGCTGGTCTCGCCGGGCGAAGTGCTCTTGCGCCTCAACGCGAGGACCGGATCGTGGTTGCGCGTGGCCGATCAGGCTCAAGTGACCTCGCAAGACCGGGTCGTTTCGTTGCCCCTGTTCAAACCGGTCGTCGCCATGGCGTCGGCCCATGCGCAACTTCACCTGATCAACGACGCCGGCGTGAGGTTTCTCGCCTCGGAGACGTATGGCGTACCCGGTCTGGCGGTCGAGTTCGGCCGGGTGATCGTTCGGCCCGACGGGACAGGACCCACGCGCCTGAGGCTTCAGATCGGCGAGCGCGCCGGCATGGTGACGTTCGCCGATGCCGATTCCACCTTGGCAGTGGACGTGGGACGGGCCGCGGCCACGGGAAACGATCCCGAAACGCAACCCGGCGCCCTCTTGGCCGACCTGTACGTCACCACGGGCAAGGTGCTCTGGCAGGAGGGACCGGAGGGAAAGCCGGTGACCCTGGCCTCGCCGATTCGGGCGACGCTTTCGGAGCAGGCCTTGGACACGACGGCCCTGCAGCAGTTCCCGCGCTGGGTGCTGGTCGATGCGCCTCTGGAGCCGCTCGATCAGCAGACGGCGACGACGTTCGAGCGGGGAGTGACCACGGACCGGCCCGCCTCGCTGAGCCTGCGCGAGTTGGCCGAGCACCGTCGCAAGGAAGTCCGGGTTCTGGCCATGCGGAGCTTGTGCCTGATCGAGGACTTCGATCCGGTGCTCGATGCCCTAAACAACCCCGACGAGCGCAACCAATGGGACGAGTACATCGAGCACCTGCGCGAGGCCGTGTCGCGGAGTCCCCGGGCGGCGGCCCTGGTGCGCAGCGCCATGGAGCGGGTGCATGGCGACGAGGGCGCGTCGCTGTACGAGATGCTGTGGAAGTACCGGACCGAGACGATCACGCCTGCCGAGGCCCGGCTGCTCGTCAAGTACCTGGACCACGAGACCTTGATCTTTCGCGTCCTGGCCATTTGGAACCTTCGGAACCTCACCGGGGTCGAACTGAAGTACCGGCCGGACGATCCCGCCTCGAAACGCCAGCCCGCGATCCAGCGGTGGAAGGAGCGTTTGAATACCCATCCGACCTTGCGCGGCCGGCCGGCAGACGAGGGAAAAGCCCGCGCTGGGGAATCCCGAGGTCCGGCCGCCCGATCGAAGGGTCCTCCGACGGCCTCGACCGAGGGCGACAAGTCGGCGCCGTTTGCAGCCGATTGAAAAACGATCACCGCCGGAGGTCACCCGGCAGGTCTTCTGCGCTTTCGCGTTACTTCAATTGGGCGAACGACTTGGGCGCGGTCAGCCCGGTTCGGCATGGATTCGGCACGCGGCGTGCTCCTTAGAGGCCGCGTGGGGCAACGACGGCGAAAGGATTCTGCCATGCTGGTACTGACGAGAAAGACGAACGAGCGCATCCGGATCGGCGAGAACGTCACGATCACGATCTTGCGCGTCAAGGGACATGTGGTGAAGGTGGGGATCGACGCGCCCCAGGGCGTGCCGGTGGTCCGCTGCGAGTTGCTCGAGAGGCCGGTCCGCGCGAGTTTCCCGGCGGTCGGCGGTTCCGGCGACGCGCCCGATGCAGCGGCCCATCCGAAAGCGGATTCGGCCGAGGCGACGGAGAGCCCGGCCGATCCGCTTTCCGCGCCGGCCGGCAGAGAGCATCGAGGCCGCAAGGCGGCGCCGCCGTCTTGCGGGCGGGCCGGGCGCCGCGCGGTGCTTTCGGGCATCGCCGCCTGCTGGGCCATGTGAATCGGGCAAGCCCGGTTGGGCGTTGGGAACCCCGCCGCCGCGCGTGCCGCGCTCAAAGCCGCGGCAGGTGGATGCAAAACGTGCTTCCCTCGCCCAAGGCGCTCTTGACCGTGGTTCGGCCGCCGTGGGCCTGGACGATGTGCTTGACGATCGCCAACCCCAACCCGGTGCCGCCCAGTTCCCGGCTGCGGGCCTTGTCGACCCGGTAAAAACGCTCGAAGATCCGCGGCAGGTGCTCCCGGCCGATCCCGCAGCCGTGGTCCTCGACGCGGATCTCGAACTCCGTGGCAACGCGGTGGGCCTCGACGCGGACGGTCTGGCCCGGCGGGCTGTACTTGATCGCGTTGTCGATCAAATTGGCCACGGCCTGTTCGAGGAGGACGGGGTTGATGCGGGCTTCGAGGCCGTCGTCGCAGACCAGCTCGATGCGAATGTGCCGCTCGTCGGCCTTCGGCTGGCAGACCTGCACGGCCGCGCGAAGCACGTCCTTGAGGTTTCCCGGCTCCAGCGCGATTTCCATCTTCTCGGTCCCCTCCTCGACGCGCGAGAGGGTCAAGAGGTCCTCGAGAATGGCCTGGAGCCGGTCGGCCTGGGCCGCGATGATCCGCAAGAAGCGATCGGCCTCGGCCGGGTCGCGCACGGCGCCGTCCAGAAGCGTCTCGACGAACCCCTTGATCGAGGTCACCGGCGTCTTCAGCTCGTGCGAGACATTGGCGACGAAGTCGCGGCGCACGTTCTCCAGCCGCTTGATCGGCGTCAGGTCGTGGAGCACCACGAGGGCCCCGATGGGTTTCTCGGCCGAGTCGTACAGCACCGAACCCTGGGCGTGCAGGGTGCGCTGCTGGCCGTCGTGAAGCGACAGCTCGATCTCGTCGGCGGTCGATTCCTGCCGGTCGAGCACGTCGGACACCAGACGTTGAAGGGCCGGATTGCGCACGACCTCGGGGAGGCTTCGCCCCAAGGCGTGCTCGACCTCGGCGCCGATCAGCTCGGCTCCCGCATGATTGAGGCTGATCAACCGCTCGTCGCGATCGACCGCCAACACGCCCTCGGCCATGCTGGCCAGGACCGCTTCGCGTTCGTTCCGCTGGCGCATCAACTCGCCGATGCGGCGATCGAGCTGCGCGCCTGCCCGGTTGACCGCCTCGACCAAGGCGGCGAACTCCTCGGGATCGGGCGTGGGCAGCTTGTGCCCGAGATCGCCCTGGGCGTACCGCTCGAGCATTTGCCGGACTTGGGACAACACCCGGCCCAGACGCCGTGCGATCGAAAAGCTCCCCAGCGCCGCGACCGCGGCCGCGAAGGCGACGCTTGCGGCCGCCACGCCTTGCCAGGGCACCGGTCGCGGGCCGAGCAAAGCCAGCGGAACCGCCGCCGCCGCCAGGGCGACGAACAGGTAGGAGGGGTAGAGTTGCCGGAAGAGCCGTTTCCGCGTCATGGTCCCTCCCGAAAGCGGTATCCCACCCCGCGCACCGTCTCGATCCGCCGTCCCAGCGT
>JANLFZ010000448.1:3687-4943 GCA_024653385.1 Thermoguttaceae bacterium
TCCCGAGTTTCTTGCGCAACCCGACGATCTGCACGTCGATCGAGCGGTCGGTCACCAGACTGTCGCCTTCGTGGACCGCATCGGCCAGTTGATAGCGGGTGAAGACCCAGCCGGGGCGACCCGCAAGCACGTGGAGCAGGCGGAACTCGGTCGGAGTCAAATGGACCGGCCGGCCCTCGACGAGCACCTCGTGGCGCCCGGGATGAACCACCAGGCCGTCGACGGCCACCGCCCCCTCGCCGGGCGGCGGATCTGAACTTGCGCGGCGGAGGACCGCGCGGATGCGGGCGATCAGCACCCGGGGGCTAAAGGGCTTGGGCACATAATCGTCGGCCCCCAGTTCCAGCCCGCTGACCACGTCGGGTTCGTCCCCCTTGGCCGTCAGGATCACGATCGCGATGGCGCGCGTCGCCGGGTCGCCCTTGAGGGTCCGGCACACCTCCAGGCCATCCATTCCCGGCAGCATCAAGTCGAGCACGATCAGATCGGGATGATCTCGGCGAGCCTGGCGCACGGCCTCCTCGCCGCTGGCCGCGCACTGGACAAGATAGCCCTCCTTGGTCAGGTTGTAGCGCAGGAGTTCGCGAATCTCCTGCTCGTCTTCGACGACGAGGATTCGCTCATGCGCCATCGGGCTTCTCCTTGCGTCCGGCCCACCATTGGCGCAGCCGATCCAGCGCGTCGGCCGAGGCGGCACGATGCCCCGCAACACCGACGCCCGCGAGGAACGGGTCGTCGGCCTCGACCAATCCGAAATCCAGCGGCGAGCGGCCGTGCCGTTTGAGCAACAGGGCTCCCGCGCTGGCGCCAAGCGCCGGCGCCTGGTCGGCGCCGGCGACCAGAGGATCGGGGCGATCGAGCCATCGAGCGAGCCAGGCATCGGATTCGGGCGAGGATTCGCGCGCGGCGATCGCCAACAGCGCGATCGCATCGAGCCGGTACGGCGCCCGCTCGGTCGGCGGCAGGACCCGGCGCGACTCGATCGCGCGGGCCAGCCCCGGCAGGGCCTCGCGCGTGCCGTGCGTGGCCAGCAACTCGCAAAGCACACCGTGGCGGCTGGGACGGCCCGCGTGGCCCTTGCTGATCCGTGGCGACTCGGCCGGGGGCGCGATCTGCAAGAGCGGCTCGGGCACGGTGCCATACTCCGCCTCGGGGACCAGCTCATCCTGAACCATCGCCAGAAACGGCCCCGCGAACCTCGAAAGCTCGTCCCGATCGAGTTGGCGAAGCATGTTCAACTCGCTGATCGACAGGGG
>JANLFZ010000448.1:5000-5210 GCA_024653385.1 Thermoguttaceae bacterium
CGCGGGCCAGCATCCAGGCGAAGGTCCGCCGGCTCAACTCGGCCAGCCGCTTGGCCGCCGGCATCTCGACCACGTATTGGTTGGCCATCTTCCGGCGAGGCGTGGTCAGATTGACCAGGTGGAAGAAGTAGCCGGGTTGTTTCGGGTGAGGGAAGGCCACGCCCACCGGGTAATCGCCCGGCGCAAGGTTCTGGCCGCTGACGCAGTGCG
>JANLFZ010000043.1:0-8323 GCA_024653385.1 Thermoguttaceae bacterium
GGCCGAGCGCCTGGGCGTCTCGCCGCCCGACTTGTCGTCGATTCTTGAGGCGTACGAGACGGCGACGGCGTCTCCCGACGCCGGCAACCGGCAGCGCCTGCTTGCGCTCTTGGAAGAGCGGTTGGACCAGGCGCGCTTTCGGCAGGAACTGGCCGACCGGCGTCTGCGATTCCGGCGCGCGGAACTCGACGAAGCCCGCAGCGCCTACGAGTCGGCCGTCGGCCAAGCCGCGCCGCCGGAAAGGCTGGCAACGCGGCAACAAGCCCTCGACCGGATCCAGCGCGACGTTTCGGCGCTTGCCGCCGAGGCCGAAGCCGCCGCGGTCCACCAGAAGGCGCTCGACGCGCTCTTGGCCCACATGACCGGGCCGGAAGAGGCCGCTCGCAAGGCCCTCGCCGAGCACCGCGCCGAGGTGGAGCGGCTCAACCGGGCGCTGGCGCAGCAACGGCCGGGCGCGGCGCGCAGCCTGTTGCGATGGCCGCTGGTCGAAGCCTTCGGCCGGCCGCTGGCGATCGAACAACTTTGGCTGCCTGACCTGACCATCGACTACAACTTCCGCCAGGTGGCCCGGTTCGACCGCTGCACCACCTGCCATTTGGGGATCGACAAGACGGCCGACGGCTCTCCGGTCGAGCCGGCCTATCTCCGCGAAGAAACGCTCGAAGTGGAGTTGACCGCGCCCAAGAACCCTCCGAGGTCGGAGGCCGACGGGGCCGTGGTCGCTTCGGGGACGCTGGCCGGGCTTTACGGCCTCGCATTGGCGCCGGTCGGAATCCTCGCGGACCAGACGCCCACGGTGGCGACCATCGAGCCTCGAAGCCCCGCGGCGCATGCCCGGTTGCGCCCGGGCGACGCGATTCTTCGGGTCAACGGCGTTGCGGTGGCGGGGCGCGAGGAGGCGGAAGCGATTCTCTTGGGCGCCGAACGCGGCAAGCCGGTGCGATTGGAGATCCGGCGGGGACTGCCGCACCCCTTCGGCTCCCACCCGCGGCTCGACCTGTTCGTCGGTTCACGAAGTCCCCACCCGGCCGCCCGGTTCGGCTGCACGGTCTGTCACGACGGACAAGGCAGCGCCACCGACTTCGCGTTCGCCTCGCACACGCCGAACGACCCGGCACAACGGGCGCGGTGGCGCGAGGATCATCGGTGGTTCTGGAACCCCGACTGGGATTTTCCGATGCGTCCCGCTCGGTTCGCCGAGAGTAACTGCCTGAAATGCCATCACGACGTGGTCGACCTGCAGCCGGGCGGCGCGTTTCTCGACCCGCCTGCCCCCAAGCTCCTCGAAGGCTACCACCTGGTGCGGCAGCTTGGGTGCTTCGGATGCCACGAGATTCGCGGGTTCGACGAGTCGGGCCAGCGCGTCGGACCGGATCTGCGTTTGGAGCCCGCCGCGCAAGGCGGCGGCGCAGCGCAAGAGGCCCCCTCCGAAGGCGCCGCGCCGGCGCCGGCTCCGATCGCGCCGGGCAGCATGCGCAAGACCGGGGCCAGCCTGCGCCATGTGGCGGCAAAACTCGACAGCGCGTTCGTCGAGACGTTCGTGGCCGACCCGGCCGCGTACCGTCCCGAAAGCCGCATGCCCCGGCTGTTCGGCCTGGACGAGCACCTCGAGGGCGCGACGCTCGACCAGACGCGGCGGTTCGAGGCGGTCGAGATCCGCGCCCTGGCCGAATACCTTCGGGCCGCCAGCCTGCCCGTGGAACCGAGGCCGGCCCCCGCCGGCGTGACCGAGCCGCCCTCGGTCGAGCGAGGCAAGCGTCTCTTCGAGGTGCGCGGCTGCCTGGCGTGCCACAAACACGCCGACTATCCCGAGGGAAAAGCCACTCAAGGCCCCGATTTGACCCGCCTCGGCGCGAAACTCCGGACACCGGCGGGAGCGCAATGGCTCTTGGGTTGGATCCGCGACCCCACGCGCTACTCGCCTGGTACCGTGATGCCCAACTTGCTGTTGGAGCCCGAGCCGCTTCGCGGAGATCACGGACCGCCGAGCGCTCCGCCGCGAATGAGCGACCCGGCCGCCGACCTCGCGGCCTACCTTCTGGAGTCGAAGGGTTGGCAGCCCGGCCCGCGCCCGGAACCGGCCGACGCGGACCTCGATGCATTGGCCCGGCAGCACCTGGCGCGGATGTTCCCGGGCCCGGTGGCCGAGCAGTATCTGCGCGAGGGGATTCCCGAGACGCTCTCCGGTTCGATCCAAGGCGACGCGAGGGAGTTGCTTGGCCCCATCACGCGGGAGAAGAAACTCCGATACGTAGGGCGGCGGACCATCCGCAAGCGGGGCTGTGTCGGGTGCCACGACGTGCCCGGGCTGGAAGATGCCCTGCCGATCGGGCCCGCGCTGTCGGGTTGGGGGCGCAAGCGCGAGTCGCTCTTGGCCTTCGAGCAAGTCCGCCGCTTCGTGACCCTGCGCGACGGGGGCGACCAACCGCCCGACGACCCGCAGCAGGGCTTCTTTCGCGAGGCACTCATGGCCGGGCGGCGCGAAGGGTTTCTGTGGCAAAAGCTCGGCCAGCCGCGGAGTTTCGATTACCAGAAGGCCGGCAGCAGGGGATTCGACGAGCAATTGCGCATGGGGCGGTTCACGCTGACCAACGCGCAGCGCGAGGCGATTATCACCTTCATCCTGGGGTTGGTGTCGGAGCCTGCCGAGAACCGGCTCCCTCGGTTCGACGCACGCCGCAGGGCGATCGTCGAGGGGCGCAAGGTTCTCGACAAGTACGCCTGCGCAACGTGCCACACGTTGGAGCTGGAGCGGTGGACGATCGAGTTCGATCCCGAGCAATTCCCCGCGCCGCCGGCTTCGCAAGATTACCCCTTCCTCAAGCCGCAGCTCGCCGCCGGGGTCGTGGCCGACTCGAAAAGGACCGACTTGCGCGGCCTCTGCCGTTCCGAACTGGTGGGGATGCCCCAATGGAACGCGCAAGGGAAGCTCGAGGAAACCGAAGACGACGAAGGCAATCCCCAATACGCCTTCCTGTTGTGGGAGCCGGCGGCCCTGGGCGGGAATATCTGGCCGGTCGGCAGCGCCGGCGTCTTGGTTTCGGATCGGCAGATCGTGGGCAAGCGTCCACCCCGGGGCGGGGACTTCTCGCGATTGCTCTATCCCGTAGCATTACGTGAAGCCAAGGCAACCGGAGCCGCCGCCCCGGCGCTGGAGGCCTGGGGCTGGGTGCCCCCGGCGCTGGTGAACGAGGGCCGACGCGTGCAGCCCGGTTGGCTCTACGAGTACCTGCTCGATCCTTCCGTGATTCGTCCCGCCGCGGTATTGCGCATGCCCAAGTACAACCTGGCTCCGGCCGAAGCGGCCCGGCTGGTGGACTATTTCGCGGCGTCGGCAGGAGTCGAGTTTCCGTACAGTGCCGACCCTCGGACCCTCGCCCTCGGCCGCGTAGCGTCAGACCCCCGTCGTCAAGAACGGCGCGAGAAGGCGATGCGACTGGTGACCGACCGCACGACGTTTTGCGCGAAATGCCATTTGGTGGGCGATCACGGCCCGGGGGGCGACACGAAAACGGTTCTGGCGCCCAACCTCGAGCGTGTCGCCCGGCGCATCCGGCCCGAGTACCTCCGGCGTTGGCTGGCCAACCCCCGCTTGGTTCTCCCCTATACGGCGATGCCGGTCAATTTCCCGCCGGATAAGCCCGTGGGACAGGACCTGTACCCCGGCACCAGTCTCGAGCAACTCGACGCGGTGACCGACTTGTTGCTAAACTACGAGGAATACCTGCGCAGCCGCGTCTCGATCCGTGGAATGATCGAGGCGTCGGGGAAGGCCAAGTGAGCCACCATCCCAGGGAGACGACCCGCATGTCGAGAACGCTGCACCGAAGAGACCTGCTTCGACAGTCCGCCGCATTGGCTGGAGGAATGGCCCTGGGGTTTGGCGTGCCCCGCGTGGCGGTGGCCTCGGCCGCCTCGTGGGGCGACCTGGTCGGCCGCTTCGTCTACGCCGGTACGCCGCCGGAGCGCAAGAAGCTGAAGGTCGATAAGGACGTCGAGTGCTGCGGCAAATTCGACATCCGCGACGAGTCGCTCATGGTCGCCTCCGACGGCGGGCTGGCGAACCTGTTCGTGTACGTCCGCACCCGAAAGGTCGACGTCTGTCCCGAGCTGGCCGAATCGGCGCCGAAGCGGGTGACGCTCGACAACCGCGACTGCATCTTCATGCCGCACTGCATGACGATCTGGTTCGGCAAGCAGGAGTTCTACATCGTCAACTCCGATCCGATCGCGCAGAACGTGGCGTTTTCGCCGTTGGGCGATACGCCCGCCAACATCGTCCTGGCCGCCGTGAAGGACACGAAGGACGCCAAGGCCGACACCAACATCAGTGCGACGTGGAAATTCAACCGGGCCCAGATCATTCCGGTCCCCATCGCCTGCAACTACCACCCTTGGGAAAGCGCGTTCGTCCTCCCGCGCGATAACCCGTACGCCACCGTGACCGCGGCGGACGGGACGTTCCGATTGGCGAAGCTTCCGGTGGGCAAGCTCGAGTTCCAGGTGTGGCACGAGCGCGTGGGCTATCTCGATACGCCCGAGTGGCCCAAGGGCCGGTTCGAGATGGAGATCAAGCCGGGCGTGAACGACCTCGGCACGGTCAAGATCGCGCCCGCCAGGCTGGAGAAGAACTAGCGTTGCGCCCGAAGGTCCTCACCAGACGCGCGTCCTCGGCGCACGGTGCTGCGCGCCGCGCGGGGATTCTGGCAATCGCCCGGGCGCTAGGCGCCGCGGTGGTGGGGTTATGCCTGGTGGCGGGTTGTGGCTGGAACCCGCCGCCCGAGTTCGAGTTGAATCTCGAGGGCCGGCCGCGCAAGTCGGTCTCCGCGGAGCAGCGCGAGGCCATCGCCAAGATGCTCCAGCGTCTGTTCGGCACGCCCGATCGGCCCCAGGTTCCCGACGGAGTGGGCCTCGATCGCTCGCTCGTGGAGATGGCCGCGGGCCCGCCCGGCGGCGATGCCCAGGGCAACCAGCGCGGCCTGTACCGCCGGCATTGCGTGACGTGCCATGGGGTGACGGGCGACGGAGCGGGTCCCAGTGCCGCGCTGTTGGACCCCTATCCCCGCGACTTCCGCCGCGGGGTGTTCAAGTACACCTCGACCAAGGCCGGCATCAAGCCGCTGGCAAGCGATCTACGGGGCACCCTGACGCGCGGCGTGGCAGGCACGGCCATGCCCTCGTTCGCCCAACTCGCTCCGAGGGAGCTGGATGCCCTGGTCGAATACGTCAAGTATCTCAGCATCCGAGGCCAGGCAGAACAATACCTTTTCGAGCAAGTGGTCGACGACGAGGCCCGACTACCCCTCGACTTGGGCCAGGTGCTCGACGAAGGGGTGCTGCCCGCGGCAAGGTCGTGGGAAGCTCCCGAACGCAATCCCGAACTGGTCATCGCTCCCGGCCCGAGGCCGCCGGTGGACACCCCCGAAGCACTGGCCGCGTCGATCGCCCGGGGACGCGACCTCTATGCGAGCAAGGACGCCCAATGCGTCCGGTGTCACGGACCGCAAGGCGACGGCAACGGCGAGGAGAAGGAACTGTACGACGATTGGAACAAACCCAAGAAAGGCGTGACGCCCGAACAGACCGCCGAACTGGAAAGGCTCTATAAACTCCCGATCCAGCGGCTTCGACCGCGCGACTTTCGCCAGGGGAACTTCCGCGGGGGCGTGGGGCCGGAGGGGCGGCACCTCTACTACCGCATTTACGCCGGAATCAAGGGCACTCCCATGCCCGGCGTCGGCCCTTCGCCCGGTGCCCCCGGCGTGATGACTTCCGAGGACATCTGGCACGTGGTCGATTTCGTCCGGTCGTTGTCGCGGAAGTGAGGATTTTGGGAAGCTAGGCGACGGGCGATGGTGCAAGCGGTCCGAATCGGCGTCTTGATTTACCGGGTTGCGCGCGGGTTGCCGGTGCCGGACACCGAACGGCTCGTCGGGGGGAACGTCTAATGGCGTGGCTTCTGTTCCTTGACGAAAGCGGGCACGACCACAAGCAGATGCCCTATGAGGTCCGGGGCGGGGTGGCGCTGCACGCGGGCGAGGTCTGGCCGTTCGTTCAAGACCTTCAGCGCCTGGAGTTTGACTGCTTCGGCACACGCTTGGCGGAATTTCAGAAGGAACTGAAGGGGTGCAAGCTGCTGGATCGCGACCGGTTTCGCTGGGCCGGGCAGGGAGGTGCGATGGTGCCAGAGGAGCGGCGGCGACATTGCCGCGCGTTCTTGACCAAGGGGCTTGAGAAAAAGCCGCCAAGCCGGCAGGAGTTCACGGCCTACGGTCAGGCGTGCCTGGAGATGGCCCGCGGCATGTTTCACGCGTTGCGTTCTCGCAAAGCGCAACTTTTCGCCGCCGCGATCCCACGCGATGTCGCACGGCCGGCGACCTCCGAGGCGGACGAGTATTTGCGCAAGGACCAGGTATTCTTGTTCCAGCGATACTTTGACTTCCTGGAGGGGAAGAGAGAGCACGGCTTGCTGGTGATGGACCAAGTGGAGAGGGCCGAGGATCGACGCTTTGTGTCACGGCTGGAACGGTACTTCACGCGGACGGAAACGGGGCGCTATCGGACCATTTGGATCGTTCCGGTACCGCTGTTCGTCTCCTCCGATTTGACCTACCCTGTGCAGGCGGCGGACTTGGCCATCTATTGCCTCAACTGGGGCTCTCGCGTGCCGTCACGAGGGATGGACGCGCCGACTCGCCTGGAGATCGCCGACGAGTTCGCCCTGTGGATCAACCAGCTTCAGTTCCGGGGCGAGGCATACCGCGAAGGCAATGTCTACCCGGAATACGGAATCGTCTACGTGCCGGACCCGTATACCCGGCGCTGAGCGCAAAAAAAAGAGGAGACAACGCCGTTAGGGCCACCCGAAAGCAACCCCTGGGCCGAGTCTCCAATGAGAGTATCGGATTTCGCTGGCCAGAAGTCAAGAGCGCGGCCGGTGCAACCCGCCAATGGGAAAGTCATAATGCCTTATGGACAAACCACTTACCGAATCCGTCCTCAAGCAGACTGCCCTCTGCGCCGGCCGCCGACGTGATCCCAGTTCCAAGCCGCTCCTTGAGGAAGCCACGATGAGTTCCCACAACGACGATTCCACGAACGATCCCACAGGGCTCCGGGTGCTGACCCTTGGCCGATAAGGGATGAGCGATGTCCGACGAACGAGTCAGCGCGAGCCGCGGCCCCGAGGAGGATCGGACTACGCGCATCACCGATTCCCCATCCCCGCTTCCCCCTGGTTCATCGCGCTGCGCCTGGCCGCACCGCCTGGCGTGGGCCTTGGCCTGCGCGACCTTTCCCTTGATCTGGATGGGCGGCCTGGTGACTACCTATGGCGCGGGCATGGCCGTTCCCGACTGGCCCAACACGTTCGGCTATAACCTTTTTCTCTATCCCCTGCAAAGTTGGCTGGCCGTCTGGGATGTGTTTCTCGAGCACAGCCACCGTCTGATCGGCGCCGGGGTCGGCCTGTTGACCATCGTGCTGGCCGCGGGTCTGTGGATCTGCGACGGCCGGCGCTCGATGAAGTGGCTTGGCGCCGCCGCCCTGGCCGGCGTGGTTCTTCAAGGGACCTTGGGCGGTTTGCGCGTGCTCGGCAACGAGATCTTCCTGGCCAAAGTCCACGGTTGCACCGCGCCGTTGTTCTTCGCCTTGGCCTCGGCCCTGGTGACCCTGACCTCGCGCGGCTGGCACGCTCACGAGCGGATCGAACCCGGCCCGCCGCAAGCCTGGAGCACAAGGTTCGGGTGGGTCATGGTGCTGGGCATCTATCTTCAGATCGTGCTCGGTGCGAACTTGCGTCATCAGGCGCCGGATGCGAGCGTGGGCTGGTTCCGCCTGTGGGTGTGGCTGCACCTGATCCTGGCCGGGTCGGTTTTGGCCGGCGCATGCGCATTATGGGCGGTCGGCCGCGGGCGTCTCGGGCATCCGATGCTCGTGCGCCGGCCGCGGCTTCTGGCCGCGCTGGTCGTCGTCCAGGTGCTCTTGGGACTAGCTACCTGGGTGGTGCGGTACGGTGTTCCCGTCTGGTTCACCGACTACGTTTGGAAAGTCGTCTACACCGTCGAGGCCGGCAGCCCGCTCCAGGCCATCGTCGTCACCGCCCACGTCGCCGTGGGATCGCTTGCTTTGGTTACGGCCCTGTCCCTGCGCATGTGGGCCGCGCGGGTTGGTCGAGCCGCCCGAAGCGACAACCCAGCGCCAACCCGACCCGCAGTCGCATGAAGACCATCGCTCCCAAGCCGCCGACCGTCGCCGAATCGCCGCGGGGCGTTGCGGGGTGGCGCGACTATTGGATCCTCGGTCGGACCAGGATCCAATAGTC
>JANLFZ010000043.1:8333-13796 GCA_024653385.1 Thermoguttaceae bacterium
CCGAGGATCGTCGGCATGGTGCTGTTCACGATGACCGTGACCGCGCTGGTCGCGGGCCCGCACATGCCGCGCTGGGGCGATCTGGCCCACGCCCTCGCGGGATCGGCCTTGGTGATCGCCGGGGCCATTGCGCTGAACCAGCGGATCGAGCGCCGCACCGACGCCCTGATGCGGCGCACGGCGAGCCGTCCGCTCCCCTCGGGCCGGATGACCACCCGCCAGGCCGCCCGCTTCGGCCTTGTGGCCAGCACGCTGGGCCTGGCGTATCTGGCGGCGACCACGCCCTGGACACTCGTCGGCCTCACCTTGGTCAGTTGGGTCGTCTACGTGTGGGTCTACACGCCAATGAAGGTCTTCTCGGCGTGGCAAACCCCGCTGGGGGCCCTGGCGGGAGCCATGCCCACGCTGATGGGCGCTGCCGTGGCAGGCCACCCCGGGGGCCTGATGGCGATGGGCTTGTTCGGCGTCGTCTACTTCTGGCAGTTCCCGCACGCGATGGCCATCGCCTGGCTGTACCGCAACGAGTTCGCCGCGGCCAACCTCAAGGTCGCCACCGTGGTGGACCCTTCCGGTCGGGTTGCTGCGGTCCTCGCGGTGATCGGGGCGACCTTGCTCTTGCCGCTAGGGCTGCTGCCTTGGCTGGCCGGAGCGGCTAGCCTGGCTTATGGGGTGGCCAGCTTGCTCTTGGGCCTTGGTTACCTGGCTTCGTCGATCGACTTTCTGCGCCGCACCGACGACATCCGAGCGCGCAGGCTCCTGCGCGTCTCGTTGGTCTATCTGCCGGCGGTGTTCGTCGCCGTGCTTTGGGCCGCGCGCATGTAGCCCCTGCCCGTCGGGCCGTTTTCGGCCCGTTGTCAACCGGTCGGGGCCAGTTCGGCCGCGGCAAAGTCGCACGTGCGGTGCGCACCGTCGCAGAACGGCTTCTTGCTCGACTGCCCGCAGCGGCACAGGGCCACGGGCTTTTCGGGATTGAACGCGAACGCGTTTCCTTGGGCATCGACCACTCGCACCGGCCCTTCGACCAGATAAGGACCGTTGGCACGCACGCGGATCACGACCTCGGCCATCGCACCACTCCAGGAGTTGAAGAAGAACGCTCCGGCTTGCGGGAACATCCGATCAAGTCTATGCCGAGGGTCAATGGGCGCGGCTTGTGGCGCCGACGAGGCTCGGCTACAGTACGGACTTTGGCCCGGCATTTTCCTGGTGCTGAGGAGACCCGTATGAGCGACGTACATCCCGCATTGGCAGCGGTCTTGGGACTTCTTTGGACCGGCCTGGCCGCGCCGACCGCGCGCGGCGATCAGATCTTGTTCGAGTTCGGCCCCGGCTTCGACGTGAAGTCGGTCGAGGCCCGCGACGCGCGCGTGGCGCTGGCGGCCACACCAGGGGCCGCCGCCCTGCGCATTGCCACCGGGCACGCGAACCCCTGGCCGGGGATCACGCTCAAGGCTCCGCAGGGCCCTTGGGACCTCTCGCGGTTCCAGTACCTGGCCATCGACGTGAAGAATGTCGGCTCGAACCGCGTCGAGGTCAGCGGCCGGGTGGATAGCCCAGGGACCGGCACGGCGAGGTGGTCGGTGCAGGATCGCGTGGCGCTGGCCCCCGGCGAGACGAAGACCCTGCGCGTTTGGCTCCAACCTCGCATGCCCGAGAAACTGGCGTCGAAGTTCTTCGGCATGCGGGGCAATCCGGGCGGGCTCGAGAAAGACAAGGGAATCGACGTGCGCCGGGTCGATCAGGTCCTCGTGTTCGTCGCCAAGCCCACGGCCGATCACGTCTTCGAGATCTCGCGAGTGCGCGCGGCGGGCACGGCCGAACCGCTGCCCTGGCTCTCGATGGACGAAAAGAAGCTCTTCCCGATGATCGACCGCTACGGGCAGTTCATCCACAAGGACTGGCCGGGCAAAATCCGGTCGGACGACGACCTGAAGCGCCGGCGCGAGGCCGAGGCGGCCGAGCTGGCGGCCCAACCGGGCCCTGCCGACTGGAACCAGTACGGCGGCTGGAAGGCCGGTCCGCAGCTCAAGGCCACCGGCTTCTTCCGCACCGAGAAGCACCAGGGCAAGTGGTGGCTGGTCGATCCCGAGGGACGGCTCTTCTGGTCGCACGGGGTCGATTGCGTGCGCGGCAGCGACATCACGCCCATCACCGACCGGCGGCATTGGTTTCAAGAACTGCCCGAGCCCGGCTCGCCGCTGGCCAAGTTCTACGGCCGCGGGGCTTGGGCCCCGCACGGCTACTACCAGGGCAAGCCCTACGAGACGTTCGCCTTCGCTGCCGCCAACCGCTTTCGCAAGTACGGCGACGACTTCGAACGGCAGTTCGCCGAGATCGCACACCGCCGCCTGCGAAGCTGGGCCATGAACACCATCGGCAACTGGTCGGCCCGCGAAGTCTATCTGCTCCGCAAGACGCCCTACGTGGCCACGGTCCAGTCGGGTCGCCGTCCCATCGAGGGCAGCGCGGGCTACTGGGGCAAGTTCCCCGATCCCTTTGACCCGGACTTCGAACGCTCGGTGCGCCGGCACATGGAGGCCGAGAAGGGCGCGACCGCCGGCGACCCCTGGTGCCTGGGCTACTTCATCGACAACGAACTGAGTTGGGGCGACGAGTTGTCGCTTTCCACGGGCACGCTCGCTTCGCCGCCGGAGCAGCCCGCCAAACAGGCGTTCGTGGCCGACCTCAAGACGAAGTACGGCTCGATCGAGAAGCTCAACCAGGCTTGGGGCACGCAGCACGCCTCGTGGGAGGCCTTAGCCGCCAGCCGCAACCCACCCGACCCCAAGAAGGCCCGTGACGACCTGGCCGCCTTCTACACGCGAATCGCCGAGCAGTATTTCCGCCTCTGCCGCGAGGCGGTCAAGGCCGCGGCCCCGAACCAGCTCTATTTGGGTTGCCGATTCGCCTGGGTGAACGACCGGGCGGTGCGGGCAGCGGCCAAGTATTGCGATGTCGTGAGCTTCAACGCCTACCGCCGCAGCATCGCCGAGCACCGCCTGCCCGATGGTATCGACCTGCCCGTCATCATCGGCGAGTTCCACTTCGGCGCCCTGGACCGGGGGATGTTCCACCCCGGGCTGGTGAAGACGGCCAATCAGGAGGAACGGGCAGCGGCCTACGCCGCCTACGTGCGAAGCGGACTGTCCAACCCGTGCATCGTCGGCACCCACTGGTTCCAGTTCGGCGACCAGGCGACCACGGGCCGAGGCGACGGCGAGAACTACCAGATCGGCCTGGTCGATATCTGCGATACGCCCTACCCCGAGACCATCCAGGCCGTGCGCGACGTGGGCCGCACGATGTACCGGTATCGGATCGAAGCAAAGTGACCGCCAACTGGCCCATGCGCCATCGGCGTCGTATCCTACGGGGGTGGGAGGAATCGATCATGTGCGCAACGCTTTTGCCGGCGCCAAGGAGATGACGCGGTGCTGGAGAGAATTACGGTCCGAGGATTCAAGTCCCTTGTCAACGTGGAGAACGTCGAGTTGCCGCGGCTGTCGGTCCTTTTCGGCCCGAACGCCGCGGGCAAGTCGAACCTGATCGACGCGATCCAAGTACTGTCGCGCCTGGCCACAAGCCGGACGCTCTCCGACGCGCTTGCCGATCCCGTCCGCGGCTACCCGATCGAGGCATTCTCGTTTCCGGCAGGCGGGCTGGCTGGAATGCTTCAAGGTCCGGCCGCCCGTTTTGACTTGCAGGCGATCATGCGGATCGGCAGGGAACGCTATCGGTATGGTGTGCAGATCGAGATCAATCCATCTTCCGGGAGTCTTGCCGTCGAGGACGAATACCTTGCGGCATTGACGGCCACGGGCGCCACCAAGGGGAACGCCGTCATCGAACGAATCGAGAAACCCGACAACCAGAAGGCAGATCGCCTGTTGAGGATTCGCCGCAAGAGCAAGCCGACCCACCCGCGCGAGGAGCCGGTTGGGCTGAACCATACGATACTCTCCGATCCGCGATTGGGCGGGGCCGAATACCGTGCCATCGAGCGGTGTCGGGCGGAGATTTCTGGCTGGCGGGCGTACTACCTCGACCCGCGCGTGGCCATGCGCCAGCCCCGCCCGCCGGCGGCGGTCCAGGATATCGGTACGCTGGGGGAGCAGATCGCCCCGTTCCTGTACTATCTCCGCGGCGAAGACAAACGGCGGTTCGAGGCCGTGTTCCGGACCTTGCGCACGATCGTGCCCGGCGTCGAGGATTTGAAAGTCGACCTCGACGAGCGGCGAGGCACGCTGGATATCCTGGTCCGCCAGAACGGCGTGGACTTCTCCTCGCGGATCATCTCCGAGGGCACCTTGCGCGTGCTGGCTTTGAGCGCCTTGGCGGTCAACCCGTGGAGCGGTTCGCTCTTGGCGTTCGAGGAGCCGGAAAACGGGGTCCACCCTCGCCGGCTGGAACTGATCGCCGACCTGTTGCTCTCGTTGTGTGTCGAGCAGGATCGGCAGATCATCATTACCACGCACTCGCCCCTGTTGTGCAGCATGATGCTCCGGCGTTCGCGCAAGGAGCCGGATATTGTCCGGCTCTTCCAGGTGCGCCAGGGCGCCGAAGGGACCGAGGTGTTGCCGTTCGACGTCCCCGGCCCCTTGTTTGACAACGCGGCCATCGCCCAGGGGCTGTCTTCGCAGTCGGAAGACTCAGTGTTCGAGGGCATGGTGCTGCGAGGGCTAGTCGATGAGTGAAGCGGCGGTCGACCTTTTCGTCGAAGACCGGGCGCACGAGGAGTTCTTGAAGGCGCTGGTGCGCCGCCTGAGCGACGAAGCGGAGCGGAAGATCGCGATCCGCGTCCGGTCGGCTCGCGGGGGTCATGGACGGGTCCTGAACGAGTTCGATCTGTACCAAGAGGCGGTTCTTCGCGGTCTGTCGTCGATTCCCGACCTTCTTGTCGTCGCTGTGGACACGAACTGCACGCGGCACCCCGAGGCGCTCGCGGAGTTGGAAACGCACCTACGGCCGGAGTTTCGGGGTCGAACGGCGTTTGCCTGCCCCGATCCCCACATCGAACGCTGGTACATGGCGGACCCCGAGTCCTTCACGACGATCGTCGGCGTCGAACCGCCCCTGGAGCGGCGGAAATGCGAACGGGACCGATACAAGAGGCAACTGGTCGAAGCCATCCGCAAGGCCGGCCAGATTCCCACCCTGGGCGGAATCGAGTTCGCCAAGGACCTTGTGGCGGCAATGGACTTGTATCGTGCCGGCAGAAGGGAGCCGTCGCTCGGATTGTTTGTCCAAGGCGCGCGGGCGCTACTGCGTTCACTGGAAAAGCGCTGAACCGGGCCGCGAGGGCAAGACGATCCTCAGGGAGCAAGTCGGGCTCGGGCACATAGGCCGCCCGCCCGCGGCACGCGGCGCCGGCGCACCGGGCTACATTTCCTTCAGGATCTCGTGGAATACCTCGACGACAAAGTCGGCGACCTGGCGGTCGGCGGCCAGGGCGAGCTTGGTGAG
>JANLFZ010000043.1:13806-21289 GCA_024653385.1 Thermoguttaceae bacterium
ATCGTGCTGTGTCCTTCGTGGTACGCATGGACGCGCACCCATAGCCCGCGCTCGATCGCGCGACGGTGGAACTCCAAGGCGTCGGCCACGCGGTGGAATTTGACGCCGGCCAGAAGCCCCTTCCCGTGGATGCCGGCTACCCGGTCGGGGGCGGCGGCGGGCAACTCCTGGAGGCGGTCGAAGTAGTGCCGGGCCAGCCGGGCGATGCGGTCGCGCTGGGCCTCGACCAGTGCCAAACATCCCAAGCCCGCCACCGCGGCCAGCGGGGCATTGCCGTTGGTGCTGATCGCGTCGTACTGGGCCAGTCGGTCGTACCGCCGCCGGTAGAGGATCGCGGAAAGGGGGTGCAGGCCTGAGGTCATCCCCTTGCCGACGACTACCACGTCGGGCACGATGCCGTACTGCCGGAACATGAACACCTCGGGACACCAGAAGCCGGTCTGGATCTCGTCGATCACCAACAGGGCGTCGGCCGCGTCGCATAGTCGCCGGGCCTCGCGCAGGTACTCGGCATCGAGCACGATCGCCTCGCGGTTCATCAGGATCGGCTCGGCAAACATCGCGGCGACCCGGCCGCGATGAGTGGCAAAGGCCCGGCGGAGTTCCTCCAGATCGTTGGGTTCGACCTCGAGGCAGTCGATTCCGCCGAAGTAGCCCGCCCACATCCCGCGCATCCGCTGGGCAAGAAAATCGGTCCCGTGGTAGTTGCCCGCCAGGGCGACCAGCACGGGCGTTGCCTTGGGCCGAACCGCCTCGTGGTGCTTTAGCGCGATCTTCAGGGCGCTGCTGGCCCCCACCGAGCCGGTACAGATGCCCAACAGCACGGTGTTCAGGGCATTGGGGTCTTCCAGAAGCTCGGGCGCGGCCGCGCGGCCGTTGGCGACCTCAACCAAGCGCTCCGCAAGCCGTTTGACCGTGGCCCCTGGAATATTGCTGTGGTCGTCCCAGACCACGCCGCTTGCCATCGCCTCGCGCACCAGGGCCGTCAACTCGGCATGATCGTAGCCCCAGGTCACCTGGTAGTGCCCCGCGGTGCAGTCGAGGAAGAGCTTCCGCTGTTCGGTGAGGTAGAACACGGCCTTGCCGGTGAGCACGTCGTCGGGCGGCGCAGCGATATCTCCCTGGTACGACGCCTGAAAGAACCGCTTGTCGAGATGATCGACCCCGGGCACGTCGGCGATCGTCCGGCCCACGCGACCGAGCAGCTCGGCCGTGCTGTGGCCGCAAAGGAACTCCCGGGCCGCCTGCATCGCCCTGGTGATTGCCGCTCCGCGGGGACCAAGCAACGAGGGAAGTGTCATGATGGGCTGGCTCGAGTCTTCGCTCACGGCTGTCCTTTACCTTTCGCTTACTTGCCTCCGGCGATCCTCCTGGAGCGCGGGCGCCGGCGACGCGGACTACTGGACTGCTATCGTATTGGCGCAACCCCAAGACAACAAGGGGTTTGTTGTTTCTTGGGCATCGAGGGGCGGTTGGAATTCGTTGCGGGCTTATCGAGTATTAGCGGAGCATTGGCGGATAGTCGCCGGCCGGGGCCCTCGACTATACTGACCGCTGACGCGCGGACCGCTTGGAACGGTCCGCGAGCCGAACACAGGAGGGAGCACGGTGCAACAAGAAAACAGCGGTGCAATGGCCAACGGGGGATTCAAGGGAGCTGCCGAGGCGGCTGCGGCAAGGCGTCCGACGCTCGAGGTGCTCAGTCCGGAGCTTGTGGAGCGGATTGTGGCCGAAGCGTTGGACGTGTTGCGCGAGGTCGGCGTCCTTGTCGACGACGACGAGGCGCTTGCCCTGCTTGGCGACGGCGGCGCTCGGATCGACCGCAGTTCGCGCCGGGCGATGATCCCCGACGACCTGGTCTGGCGCTGCGTGCAAAGCGTGCCGAACGCCCCGGTGGTCTTCTCCCGCGACGGGGAGCCTGCGCTGCGCCTGGAGGGATGGAACGTCCATTTCGACCCCGGCTCCGCGGCGATCAAGATCCTCGATGGGCAGACCGGCCGGGCCCGCCCGGCAACGAGTGCCGACCTGGTCGACCTGGTGCGCGTGGCCGACGCCCTTCCCCACCTGGCGGCGCAGAGCACGGCCCTGGTGGTGTCGGACGTTCCGCGAGAGATCGCCGATCGCTACCGGCTGTTTCTGGTGCTGCTCCACTCGCCGAAACCGGTGGTCACCGGGACCTTCACGGTCGAGGGGTTCGCGGTGATGAAGGAGATGCTTGCCGTCGTGGCGGGCGGCGAGCAGGCAGTTCGGGGGAAGCCTCCTGCGATTTTCGACGCCTGCCCATCGCCCCCGCTGAAGTGGAGCCACCTGACGGTGCAGACGTTGCTCGAGTGCGCGCGATCGGGCCTGCCCGCCGAACTGGTGTCGATGCCGCTGTTCGGGGCGACGTCGCCGGCGACCCTCGCCGGGGCCCTGGTCCAACACACGGCCGAGAACCTCAGCGGCGTGGTGATCCATCAGTTGGCCGGACGCGGAAGCCCGATCATCTACGGCGGCTCTCCGGCCGTGTTCGACATGCGTCACGGGACGACCGCCATGGGGGCGATCGAGACGGCCATGGTGGTCTGCGCCTACGCCCAGATCGGCCGGCGACTCGGCCTGCCCACGCACGGGTATCTCGGACAGAGCGATGCCAAGGTGGTCGACGCCCAGGCCGGGCTCGAATCGTCGCCGGGCATCGTCCTGGCGGCGCTGGCAGGCGTCCACGTAGTCTCGGGGGCCGGAATGCTCGAGTTCGAAAGCTGCCAAAGTCTCGAGAAACTGGTGATCGACGACGAAATCTGCGGCATGGCCCTGCGCCTGGCGCGGGGCATCGAGGGGCGAGGCACACGCTTGGCCGAGGACCTCTGGGGCGACTTGGCGTCGGGCGACCACTTCTTGACATCGCCCACCACGCTGCGGTGGCTGCGCGACGAGGTGATTTTCCCCAGCCCGGTGATCGACCGACGGTCGCGCGACCCCTGGCAAGCCGACGGAGGCACCACCGCCTTGGACCGTGCCCGGCAACGCGTTCGGGACATTCTCGCCCGGCACCAACCCAAACCACTCGACGACGGCGCCCGCCGGGAACTCGTCAAGATCATCAGCGCCGATGCCCGACGCCACGGCCTGGACCGACTGCCTGGCGTCCAACCGGCCAAGTAGGGGCCTGGGCACGCCGCAAACGGCTCCGGCGGCAAGGCACGTTGCCCGGCGGGCACGCCGCGGACGGTCGGTCACGGGACGGGCGGAAGTTCGCCAGGGGGCTTCCGGTTGCCTTCAAGCCGCTCCAGCACGTCCTTGACGTGCAGCGCCGTGCGGATCACGATCGTTTCCGGCGGGAGGTTGGGGAGGGTCTTGGCCGCCGGCTGGGTCACGGCCAGCAAGATCGGGCGGTCGCGGAAGGCCTCGAGCGTCTTGAGCTTCGCGTCGAGGTACTCGGGCGTCCAGAAGCCGACGATCTCCAATAGCACGGTGCGCCCGTCGTCATGGCGGAAAACGAAATCGGGCACGAACACCTTCTGGCCTTGGTGGAGAATTTCGCCCTCGCGCACGAGGGTCCAGCCCTGGCGTTTCTCGGGCCCCCACTTCCTGGCGAAGTCGTCTTCGAGCTGCGAGTCGAAGGCCTCCGGCGGCGGCAGGTGGCTGTGCAGCCCGTCCTCGTCCGAGAGATCCAAAGCCACGGTCCAACCGCGGCGCCGCGTCTGGATCACCGCGTGCATGCGCCAGCCGCGGCAGGCGATCAAGGCGGGCAAGAACCGCGCCATGGCCACGCCGTACCGCCGGGTCTGGCGCAGCACCGAAGCCGGCCCGTCGAAACGGAACTGGTAGTGCTCGGGGCCCAGACGCACGATCGTGTGCATGAGCCGGGCGAGTTTCGCATAGCGGAGGATCGTCTTGAAGTCGTCGGTGGCCCAGACGGTCATCGAGACCGCATCGAACAGCGCGGCCTGCACCTGGGCCACGTTGTACCGGGCCAACAGCGCGACGGCATCCGAATAGCCCTCGAACGAGACCAGACGATGAAACTCGATCACGTCGGCAAACAGATCGCGATCGATCTCTTCCCAGGGACGACCCAGTTCGGCGGCGATTCGGGCCTTGACCTGGGCCTCTTCGTGCTCGAAAAGGCGGTCGGCGCGGCGCACCAAGGGATGCTGGCCGGCCGCCAGCCGGAACACGCGGCGGCGCAGCGCGGCGGCCCTGCCCGCGCGGTCCCGCTGGTACGTCGACACGTCGTCGAGCAACTTGCAGAAGGCGTCGATGCGGCGCGCCGGGCAGTCGGGTTCGTCGGCGAAGACCGACCACACCGCGCGGTGCAACTCGCCGCGCGTGCGACCCGTGCCCTGGCGGTAGATCCGCAGCATGCGCTCGGCATGATCGAGGTATCGGGCGTGCTGGCGCCGCGTGAGCCGGTCGGGCACGATCCGGCCCGAGAGGAAGTCGTATTCGGCGATCGCCAGCTCGCGCGTGAGCATGGCTCTATCGTTTCGGGTCGAACAGCCGCGTCTCGATCAGATAGCGCCCCAAGGCGGCCAGGGCGTAGATCACGTTCAGCACCATGGCCAGCACCACCCACCACTTCCCGCTGTCGCCGCCGCTGCCGTACGAGTGCAATCCGGTCCGGAGGATGAAGTTCACCCCGTACCAGGCCATGACGATCGACGCGGCCCCGAGGACCGATCCGAACGCCAGACCGAAATGGCCGATCCAGCCGACGTACCGGCCGTGCAGCACCGCGAGGTAAACCAACAGCGAGATGAGGGCCCAAACCTCTTTGGGATCCCACCCCCAGAAACGGCCCCAGGCCTCGTCGGCCCAGACCGCCCCGAGGATCGTGCCGATGGCCAACAGCAGCACGGCCACCTGCATGGCCTTGTAAATGTAGGTGCCCAGCGAGGCACAGACCTCGGGAGGGCATCGGGCAAGCACGGCGCCGCACGCCACGCCAGCCGGCCCGGTCGCACGCTCGTTGCCCTGTAGCGCCGCGGTCGCAGTGGCGGCGGTGTCGCGGTATCGGCCGAACAAGTACCAGGTCAAGGCGAGGTTTCCGAGCCCCCAGGCCAGCGCCCCGGCCCCGTAGCTGGCGGTGATCGACAGCACATGCGAGGTCAGCCAGAAGTTGTCGCGCAGGGCGGCCATCAAGGGATTCATCTGCTTGTCGAACACGTTCTGGTCGACGGTGGGCACGTAGCAGGCCAAGAAGGCCGCCAGGAACGCCACCGATGCCCCGGCCACGGCGAATGGTTTTCGCGCGAAGACCTGCTCGGTGGGCTCGCGCAGCCCCGCCCGGGCGAGATGATAGGGCACCGTCGCCAAGGACAGCGTCAGGGCCAGGACCGCCCGGGGCACATAGTACACCGACAGCCCCAAAACACCCAAGCCGACCAGCCAGGTCGTCAGGGCGCTCCAGTTGTCGGTCGCCCGGGGCAATAGCGCAATGTAGCCGCTGCCGTAGTCACCGGCCGACGAATCGAATTTCGCCAACGCGACGAAGACCAGGACCGAGAGCGCCAGTCGCGGCAGCAACAACGTCCAGTTCGACATCGACCAGGCGCGTGGGCTGAACATGGCCCGCTGCTCGTCGGTCAAGGGGACGGCCTCTGGAGTCCAGGGGATGGCCGCCATGCGCCAGCCGAGCTGCAATCCGCGCACGAACAGGGGGGCCAGCGTGAACCACAGTCCCAGTAGCGCGACGACCAGCGCCACGAACACGACGGTTTCGAACATCGTGGCCACCGGGGCCCTGCCGGTGATCGCCACGCGCAGGCCCAGCCCGGCCACGGTCATCGCTTGCCCGGCGGCCACCGCCGCCAGGCCGAGCCAGAACATCGCCCTTCGCAGCGGTCCGAACCCCAGCGCGAACAGGGCGACTCCCAGCAGGTTCAGGGTCCAGCTCCAGGTGAAGGGGTCCAGCCGGTTGTAGAGGACCTCGGTGCCGGTCGCGTCGGCCGCGGGGTAGGCCGTGGCAGCGATCATCTCCTCGTCGGGATCGCGGATCGTCAGGATCTCCGTGCGCAGGTCGGCGGTCTTCTCGCCCAGGGTACGCACCGCGGCGACGTATCGTTGCATGGCCTCGGAGAACCGCGCTTTGCGCTCGGGGTTCTGCCGGTCCACGTAGGCGGCCTTGACGGCGGCGAATGCCTCGCGCACCGCGTCGAGTTCGGGCCGCGGGTAGTCGCGCATCAGGTCGTCCGAGCCGAGGATGACGGCGTGGAGCCCGATCCACGGCTGGGCGAGGATGACCGCGTGGCCGCCCAGCCGCCGCCGAGCGTCCTCGGCCGAGTCGCGGTTGCGCTCCAGGGCAGCCGGGTTGAGCGCCGGGATGATCGCCAGCGAGTTGCCGTTGTCGTACAGCGCCAAGTGCGCCTCGCGCGCCAGTTGCGCGAGATCGGCAGCGCGACTGGCCGCGCCGCGGAGTTTGACATAGAGGAACTCGTATTGTTCCTTGCCGAGTTCCGATCGACGCTCCTCCAGACGCTGGAGGTACGCGGCCAGTTGCCGCGCCATGTCGCCCGCCGCCTTGCGGAGTTCGGCCACGCGGGGCGCCGCCTCGTCGGTCGCCACGTCCATGCGGCGCTTGGCGCGCGATCCAAGGACCTCGAAAAGGCGATCGAACGCTTGCTCGGTCGCCTGGACATGGTCGGCCTTTCGATCGAGCCAACCGAGTTGCTGGAGAACCGTTTCGAGGCCCGGTTGCGGGGCATCGTCGTCGCCGCGCCCGTGCCAGGTCTTGGCGATCTCGTTCCACGTGCGGGTGGCCTCGTTCATCTGCTGAACGAAGCGGGTCTTCTCGCTCGAGGGGGCCAGAGGATGGAAGCTGACGGCACGGAACAGGCTGTAGGCCTCCCAGAGATCGCTCGCCCGCTTGTCCAACCCGACGGGCTCCAGCTCGCGGCCTTCGCCGGCGGCCTTTCTCTGGGCCTCCTCCAGGCTCTCCAGGCGCTCGCGCAGCCGAACCGCGCTGGCCACGTCGTGCGGCGACGCGAACCGCAGCCGATTGCCTCGGGCATCGGTCAGGGGCAATCCCAACAGATCACGGCGCAGGTCCTCATGGCTGGCCGCCAGAAACGGGACGCGCTCCCACGCTTCGGGCTCGACCATCCAACTGAAGACCAGTTCCGAGGCGGCGAACTTGCGCGGCCGGCCGTCGGGGAAGAGCTTTCGGGCCTCGGCCAGTTCGGGGGCCGGGCCGTCCGGCGGCGGGCTGAGCAACGGGCTTTCGCGGTTCGAGATCGATTGCACCACGGCCCGCGCAAACGTATCCAAAGGCTTGATCCGACCGCGGTGAAGCACCGGCATGCGTTCCCAGGCATCCCAATCCAGGTCCCCGGGACCGGCCGCGGGCGCGGCTCCCGCAAGGCACCCCAACACGGCGATCAAGCACCAGACGATCCGATGACGCATATGGCGAACCTAGGGGAATGGAGCAACGGGATCGGGCGTGCGGCGCTTGAAGAAGTAGGCCCGCATGAAGAACATCACGGCCACGCCCAAGACGATC
>JANLFZ010000449.1 GCA_024653385.1 Thermoguttaceae bacterium
AGCGTGCCGCGCAGGGCGCCGGTGTCGAAGCGGAATTCCTGGCCCGCGGCGGAGAACGCCGGCGAGGCCGTGCCGCCGGCCGGCTCGGCGCCCAAGGCCGCTGCCGAGATCAACACCAACAAGCTCAAGCCCATGCCCCATGCCGTGCCGTGTGGTCGCATCGCGATCTCCTCCTTCGGTTCATGACACCGTACGACTGTCGGCTAATATCGCTGCGCGGCGCGCGAATTTCAAGCAACCGGTCAAATGCTTCTTGTCAAAATGCCCTGCCTTTGCTATGGTGCTGGCAACTTGGTGTTTCTGATGCCGCCCGCGCGGCGGCGCAACCGACCACTTGCTGTGAAGGAGTGTTGCAATGGCCGAGAAGAAGACCACCACGAAGAAGCCCGCGGCGAAGACCGGCGCGAAGAAGACGTGCGCGCGCAAGGGCTGCGGCAAGAAGGCCAAGGCGTGAGCGACGTTTCGCTCATTCGGCAACGCCTGCCACCCGGAACCCTACATTATACACCCCCTGCCACGCCGGGTACGCCCAGCGGGCGGAGGAACGGCAGTGGCGGGGACGATCGCGCCACGAGCCCCCGCGCACGACCTTCTTGCCCTCGGGCGTCGGGGCATCGCGGCCGTCGGCGGCATCATAGGGATAGGACCGGTACGACGTAAGCGTCCATTCCCACACGTTCCCGTGCATGTCGCATAGTCCCCACGGGTTGGGTCGGTAGCGTCCCACCTCGACCGTCACCAGGCCACGGTCGTTGTGCCGGGTGTCGCGGGGGATCCAGTCGTCATAGCGGGTGTACTTCGGCAGGGGTCCGTGGATCGTGTACGGGTCGGTGGCGAAGTCGCGGAGCTTCACGTCGGCCACGTTGGCGAAAGGTGAGAAGTCGGCATCGCGATCGCCGAACCAGAACGCGGTCTCGGTCCCCGCGCGGCAGGCGTACTCCCACTGGGCCTCGGTGGGCAGCGAACACCGCAAGCCGGTCCGCCGCGACAGCCAGTCGCAGAAGGCCATTGCCCGCAGCCACGAGACCCGCACCACCGGCTGCTCGGGCCGGCTCAGGTCGAACCCGGTCACGCCGAACTGGTAGCCGTTTTTCGACTCGAAGCGGCTGTCGTGCAGCGGATCGAATCGAGCGAACTGCCGGTTGGTGACCTCGCACCGGCCGAGCCAGAACGGCCGGTCGATGCGCACGCGCGTGGGCGGCTGCTCGTCGGGATCGCCCGTCGCGTCGCCCATGACGAACTCGCCCGCGGGGATGAGGACGAGGTCGAGCGTGACGCCGTCGCCGAGGTCGAGGGTTCGGCGGGCGATCGCAGAAGGATCGGTCGCCACCGGCGGCCTGGCCGCCCTCACCCCCGGCCCCTCTCCCGCTTGCGGGAGAGGGGAGTCTGATCGCTCCCTCAGCCTCCAATCTCTAATCCCCAATCCCCAATCCCCGCCCTCTCCCGCTTGCGGGAGAGGGGCCGGAACCGACGCCAGGGCCTCGGGGTCTTCATCCACGCCGGCGTAAAGGCGGCGCAGTTCGCGCCGGCGCTGGCGCTGTGGGCCTGGGTTCCAGCCGACCTCGGTCCAGGTGCCGTGGAAGGGGCAGTTGAGGTCGATCCACGTGATCAGCCGGTCCCACGCCTCGGCATCGAGCCGCACGCCGTAGTGTCCCTTGGCGAGCATGCGCACCAACTCGGTCGTGTCGGCGTGGTACTCGGCCGGCCGAAGCAGGTGGATGTCGCTCTCGATCCCCGGCCGGCGCACATAGCGGCTCAGCTCGAAATAGCCCACCGAAAAGTACCGACCCCCGTAGCGGTCGCCGCTGCCGGCGATGTACGACTTGTAGTCGCTGGTGAGCACCGTGCCGCGGAGGTCCGGGCTGGCACTCTCGCCCTTGGCGGAAGGCCCGCCGTGGCAGCTTACGCAATGCCGGTCGAGCACGGGCTGCACCTCGCGTTTGAAACTGAAGTTCCGCGGCGGCCCGCGCCAAGGCTCGATCTCGACCGGCTGGCGACCAGAGGCCAGGGCCACGAGGTTCGGCGGCGACGAACTCTGCGGCTCGTGGCAACCGACGCACGTGAGCGTCTCGCCGGGCATGCCGACGAACCAGCTCCGCATCAACTGAACGGCCTTGCCCTCGGCGTCCAACGGCTGGACCGAGATCGGCGTGTTGGCCGGCACGCGGAACAGGGCCGACCCGTCGGGCTCGACCGGCACGGTGCCGAGCACGCGCTTGATATCCCACGGGCCGTCGAGTCCCACGGTGCCCAACAGGCCCCCCATCCCCTGGTAGGCGAAGTGGTACGTGAACAGCCGCAGCCGCTTCACCACTCCGCGTGGCACGCCGGCCAGGCCCGGGCCGCGGTACACGTCGGCCAGAAAGACGACGGCATCGGTGCGCCGGGGGTCGATCTTGTCGGGCAGCACCGGCGGTCGAGGCGTCTTGCGCAGGGGGATCGGCTCGAACAGGGCATAGCCTTCGGCGTGACAAAGCGGCACGAGGTTGTCGAACACGTCGACCAGGTAGATATCCCACGGGGCCTGGGCGTCGAGCTTGCAGGTGGCCAGGAAGTACTTGTCCGACAGCGGATAGGGATGGGCGAACTTGGGCCAACTGGCCGCCGTCAGTTCGTCGCGCACGAGGGCCTCGACCTTGCGCCCGCGCCCGGGGATCCGCTGGACCGCGCCGGTGGCCTCGCGGCGGCCCCGGCCCGCGTCGAAAAGCACCAACTCGCCCTCGCGGTGCGATCCGTGGTGCCCCGCAACGATACCTAGAAACATGCCGGGCCGGTCGGGGATCGGCCTGGCCCCAAACACGCCATTGGGCCAGTACGAGTTGCTCCCGTAGTACTCGGCCTGACCCGTCCCGTCGGGGTTCATCGAGAACACCCGGCGGGCGTGCGCATGCGGCAGGTCCGCGTATTCCCAGCGGAGGTACATCACCCGGCCGCTGGGCATCACGACCGGGTTGAAGTCGTGATCCTGCTCGAAACAGAGCTGGCGGATGCCGGTGCCGTCGGGCTCCATCCGGTACAGCACGGCCACGTCGCTGAAATTGCAGGGCACGCCCTGGAAACACGCGGTGCTGGCAAAGACGATCCGGCCGTCGGGCAGGTAACAGCCGTCGTAGTGGTCGACGTCGGGCTGGTCCTCGCGGCTGACCTGGCGTAGGACGCGCGCTCGGCGCGGGTCTCCCGACCCCGCCGAGACAACGGACCGAAGGTCTCCCGGCAAAGTCGGCGACCCTCGGCCGCCCGAGGCGGCATGGTCCGAAGACCGTGCCGGAATCTCGGCATCGCCCGACAGCCCCATCTCCCACAGGCGCCATCGGCCTTGCCGGTTCTGCTGGGCGAAGAGCAGCCGGTCGGCATCGAAGTCAAGGTCCATGTCGGCCACGCACGCATTGCCCTCGGGCCGATAGAGGGTGGCGAGCTTGCCGTCGGGCGAAACCGGGCTGAGCAGGGCGATTTCGTTATCGAAGGCATTTTTCGGCAGGGCCGAGTTGCCGGCCGAGCTGCGCGGCAACCCAAGGTCCCAGCCGAACGCCGTGTCGGCCGAGACCGGCTTGCCGTTCTTGAGCGGCCGCCGCTTGATGAGCAAGAGCCCTTTGAAATCCAAGAGCGGATTGGCCAAGAGCGCCTCGCGGGCCAGCCGGCGCAGGGCTGTTTCGTTCGTCGGGCGATCCTTCTCGATGGCGTCGAGCCGGGCGAGGAAGTCCTGCCCGCGGGGGTACTTCGGCCCGAACGTCTCGACAAGATCGACGATCGCCAGGCGCAACGACTGGGGCGTGACCAGCGGAACGGACGGCGCCGGTTGGTCGGCCAGCCCCGTCGCCGCGCCGCCCAGGCCGATCCACGCCAGCGCCCAACCGATCAACAGTCCGCGCAACCGGCCCATGGTCCGGCCCTCCGCACTACCGCCGAGGATCTAGCTCAGCCGTCGCCCCAGGTCTTGGACGATGCGCTCGTACCGCCGCCGGACGCGCGCGTCGACTCGGCCGCGAAGCTCTTCCCGTTCCGACGTCGATTTGCGGCGCAGCAGCCGATAAACGTCGCCCACGTCCTCGGGCCGCCCGGCAAGCAGCTTCAGGGTGATCCACGCAGGCAGGTCGGCGAACTCGAGGCCCGCCGCGACTCCCAGCTCGCCGGGCGTCGGAACGGGATGGAGGCTGTCGGGTGCGGGATACGTGCCGGAGACGAGGATGTCTACCGGATACCCCCCTTCAAGCGCGAGCCGCGTAGGGCCTTCCTGAAGGAACCCTGCCTCGACCGCCTTCTCACAAAATAGGGCAAGCTGAGCCTGGTCGATTACGATGTCGACGTCTTCCGTCGCGCGGCGCAAGCCGTGAAGACTGCCGGCAATGCCGCCCACCACGACCATCGCGATGCCGTGCTCGATCGAGAGCCTCTTGAGCAGGCTCAGGGTATGACTGATCGGGCCTTCGTCCACCTGCGTCGCCTCCAGGTCCGCAAACCGCGCGTCCAACGCCCGGGCATGGGCGACGATGGCGGCATCCGCCGCGTCGGAATTGCGGGGCTGCGCCCCGGCGTCTCGTGGGCAGTCCATCGGCTCACCTCGCTTCCGCCCGATTACGCTATTCTCCCAACGAACGGTTCTCGGGTCCAGTCGGGGTGGCGGCGCGGGCGCCGAGGTGCTCGGCGAGCCGGCGGACCACCGCGGCGTAACGCTCGCCGCGGGCCGCGATCTCGAAACGGCGTGACCGCTGGCCGGTGACTTCGATGCGGACGTCGAGGCGTTCGGCAGGCAAACAGTCCGCCACGCGGTCGGCCCATTCGACCAGTGTCAGGCCATTGCTTTCGAAATACTCCTCCGGCCCGAGGGCCTCGAACTCGTCGTCGTCGCGGATGCGGTAAGCGTCGAAGTGGTAGAGATCGCGGCGGCCGTGGTGCTCGTGGATGAGCACGAAGGTGGGGCTGACCACGTCGCGGGGGTCGAGTCCGCAGCCCTCGGCCACGGCCTGAACCAGCCGCGTCTTGCCCGCGCCAAGCGTGCCGCACAGCGCGACCACGGTACCGTCGGGCAGCAGCTCGGCCAGCGCGTGGCCCAACGCGGCGGTGCCCGATTCGTCGGAGGCGTGGTAGGTGAACGAGGTCATGGTCAAGTTGAGGGACAACACGCGGAGCGTAAGGAGTACCTTGGAACGCCCTCACCCCCGGCCCCTCTCCCGCAAGCGGGAGAGGGGAGTTCGCAGTTGGCCGGCCC
>JANLFZ010000450.1:0-937 GCA_024653385.1 Thermoguttaceae bacterium
GGAGCGGGGGCCGGCAGCGATCGGCGTTCGTCCGCAACAGAGCCGCCATGATCTCGGCCTGGCTCATCCCGACGCGGCGCATGGTACCGCCCAGGCGCGCGAGGGTGGCGTTCCGTTGGCCGCTGGGGATCGAGTTCCCCTCCGCGCCCCCGGACGCGACACGCGGCGACGTGTGGGGCGACGGGGCGGGCGTAGCGCGGTCCGCCAATTGGTCGAGTTGGGCGACGAGCCAAGGGGGCGGCTCGGGGAGCCGCTCGCGAGGGACGTCCAGTTCGCATCCTTCGACCCAGCGATACGCGCCGTCGGGGCGGATTGAGGGAGGCGCGACGATGTAGCCGCCATCGGTGCGGGTGTCGACGTGCTCGGCCAGCCGGCCGACGGTGCAACGCCACGTCTTGCCCGCCGGTCGGCGGAATATATGGTGTCGGCCGCCGCCCGGCGTGAGGGAGGTGGGAGCGGCGGCCAGCGACATCGCCTTCTCGTAATCGCCGGCCAACCAGGGGTTGCCGGGGCCGTCGATGTCCACGACCAGAAGCCCCGCCGCCGCCAGGCCGATGCACGCGCTGGGGAACTCCGTCCACCAAGCCTCGATCTGCTTGGGGTCGAGCGAGGCGTCCTGAAACCCATGCGCGGTAAGCGGGGCCGGATTCATAGCGCCGGCGCAGGGGAACACCGGATACCCGAGTTCCGCATAGTACAGCGCGGCTTGGAGAACGTGCGACATCTCGGCGGCTCACCTTCCTTGCGCGCTTCGTCAGTCCCGCCACAACTCGCCGGGCGGCTCGCCGTCAGGCAACCGCCACGACGACAACTCGCAGAGCAGTTGCCCCTTGTGAAACTCGTAGCGGTACTCGAAGCCATGCCCTTGTTCGCACCAGAACCGCAGGGCGACCACCGAGCCACGCTTTCCGCTGGACCCGCCGACGGCGGCCAGGGT
>JANLFZ010000450.1:947-1832 GCA_024653385.1 Thermoguttaceae bacterium
CGCAGACAGGGCAGCAGAGGCACGCGGTGCCATGCTGCAAATCGCGGATGACGAACCGTAGCGGCGCTGCTCGGGGAATGGACGTTTCGACCATCGTCTCCTCGCTCAAAAGGGAATCTCGTCGGGGTGGTAGCCGCAGTACGGGTCGGTCGCGACCGGTTCAGGCATCGGCCCCAGCTCGTAATCGGTGATCCGCTCGAAGTCATCACCGGCGACCGTGCGAACCGTGATGCCGAGCGTGGCCGCGACCCCGCCTCCCTGGGCGATCTCGACGGCCCGCTCGGCCGTGTCAGGGACGGGGTCGGGACTATGCCGCCGCCACCAGGCGACCGCTTTCTGTCGCGCGTACCCTTCGTGCTCGAAGCAGACCCATTCGCTCTTGTACTGGTGCCAGCCGACGCGGTAGTCGACACGCATCGTCTTGGGGGCGTCCTCGGAAGCGCCGCGCTTGGTGTGGACGCTGTAGTACACGTCTTGCACCCGGAAATGGGTGGTCGTGACCTGGCCGGAGAGAATGCCGGCCTCGCTCGCCTTGGCGTCGTGCTTCTGTCGCTCCGGCGGCGGAAACTCATAGCCGCACTGCGGGCAACGAGCGAACCCGGCGGCGATCACCGCCTGGCACTCAGGACACTCCTTGGCGGGCGCTTGGCCGCTGCCCCGGTCCATCGTCGTGACCTTGATGTCGTCGACCGGGCCGTGCCGCAGCACGTTGCCGCCAAAGTCGAGCACGAGGCAGTTCGCCTTGCCGGGGTGTAACCGAAACCCGCGGCCGACCATCTGGTAATACAACCCCGGCGACATGGTCGGCCGCACGAGCGCCACGCAGTCGATGTGCGGCGCGTCGAAGCCGGTGGTCAGCACGTTGACGTTGCAGAGATACTTGAG
>JANLFZ010000450.1:1842-5187 GCA_024653385.1 Thermoguttaceae bacterium
CGGCTGAGAGTGGCGTCGCGTTCCTTTGTGGGCGTTTCGCCGGTGACGAAGCCGCATTCGACGCCGTGCCGCTCGGCCAGCACGCGGACGATGTGCTGGCCGTGCTTGACGCCGCTGGCGAAGATCAAAACGGCACGACGATCAGTTGCGTAGCCGACCGTCTCCCCGCAGGCCGCCTCAACCAGGCGATCATCGTCCATGAGTGATTCCATCTCATCGGCGACGAACTCGCCGCCGCGGACTTGCAGCCGCGCGAAGTCAGCCTTGTTGATGCCGGCCTTGGTGATCAGCGGGCAGAGGTAGCCGCCGACGATCAGTTCGCGGACGCTCACCTCGTAGCAGATCGTGTTGAGAAAACCCTCGGGCGTGCAGATCGGCCCTGTCTTGAGACGAAACGGCGTGGCAGTGAACCCGACGATCCGCAGGTCGGGGTTGATGACCTTGGCGTCGGCCAGGAACTGCCGGTACATACCTTCGCCTTCGAGGGGAATGAGGTGGGCTTCGTCGACCAGCACCAGGTCGAACCGGTCGAGCTCGCAGGCCCGCCTGTAGACGCTCTGGATGCCGGCCACGATCACCGCGTGCGATGTATCGCGCCGCTTCAGCCCGGCCGAGTAGATGCCGAACTCAACCTCGGGGCACACGGCACGCAGCTTGTCGGCGGTCTGCTCGAGCAGTTCTTTAACGTGGGCCAGGATCAGCACGCGGCCGTTCCACTGGCCCACGGCGTCCTTGCAGATCGTGGCTATGATCGGCGTCTTGCCGCCGGCGGTCGGCACCACGGCGCACGGGTTGTCGTCCCTGGTTCGCAGGTGCTGGTAGACGGCGTCGACACACTCGCGTTGATAGGGTCGCAGCTGCATCATGAGTTGACCTGCCCACCGGCGAGCTCGTCGCACGCGGTGTCGCTGATGATTTCTCCGTTGCGGCGTTTGACGCCGCGTTGCTTCTGCAACTGCTCCTCGGTGATTGGGATACGGGCATTGATCTGGGCGCACCGCTTGCAAATGCGATTGCCCGGCCCCGTCGAGTCGAAGCTCTTGCCGCACCTCAGGCACGTGCGCTGTTTGGCCGCCATGTCACCGTCCCTCCAGCCGGCCGATCTCTCGGTCCAGATACCAGCGGGCCTTCTTCAGGTCGGCCAGTTGTTGCCCCTTGTGCGCCGCGCGGGTCACGTACTTCACGACGTTGCCGAGGTGGAAGCCCAACCCCCATGCCTCGATGGCGTCGATTACGTTGATCGCGCCGAACGTGTAGTGCGGCGGATGGTCGATGGCCTCCTGTGGTTCATCCATCGCGCTGGGCCTCCAGCCGCACCCGCACCTTGCCGACCGGCACGACGTGCCGACGTTGGATCGTGAGCCGGGCGATCTGCGAGTCGTCGTGGTACGCGCCGCCATGCGCGAGCGCGTCGAGGAGGGCCTTTTGCAGGTTGTCCAGGTCGCGCCGCCGCCGGTCGGGCGGAAACACGTCGACCACGAGTTCGACCGGACCATCGAGGGGACGAATGCCGTGGGCGGCGAGGATCGAGCAGACCGTCTGGCGGAATGCCCGACCCCCGCGGCTGATGAGCGTCCGTGCTCCTACCCGCCTCCAGTAATGATTCACCGACGGCGGGTACGGCAGTTCCAGGTCGATCATGACGAGCGCTTCCAGGGGGGCGTGCTCTTGGCCGCCGGCGCGGGGGACGTCTCCTTCTTCGAGTAGCCCTTCACCTCGTTGACGATCTCGTTCGTGTCCGTCCGCTTCTTGCAGCGGACATGGATCACCAGCGGCAGGTTGTGGAGCTCGACCGAGTCGTTGGGGGCCAAGACGCCCACGGCCCGACAGATGGCCGACAGTTCGCCCTGGGCGATCTTCCGCGCCGTGTCGTTCGGGTTGTCCAGGTTGAGCCGGGCCCACAGCAGCCGGTTCTGGAACGGCCCCTCGATGATCTGAAACGTCAGTTGGAGGTAGTTGCCCGTGCCGGCCTTCGTCGGCTTCATCTCCGACTCGGTGATCACGGCCAGGTACTTGCCGGCGGGAATCGGTTCGAAGTCGCCGGCGGGCTCCACGTTGTTGGCATCGAATCCGCGCAGATCAGCCATTGGTTTCGGTTCCTTGGAGTTGGTGGTTAGAAAGGGCTTGCATGAAGGCCGCCCACGACAGCGGTAGTTCGTCAGTGATCCCATAGCGGTTCTTGGCGACGCAGCTCGGCCCGCCGACGCATCGCAGAATCCGCTCGCCGCCCGCCTTGCCGATGGCGTGCGCCGTGGTCCGCTTGCGGCCGAAGCCGGCCTCCTCGGACTGCGTGCGCATCTTCCGGGTGGCGAACAGCACGGCGTCGCACCACTCGCTCACCAGCGCCGCGGCGTGCTTGTGCAGGCGAGGCGAGTAGCGGTCGTAGGGGCTCGACTCGGGGTCCTCGAAGCGCTCCACCTTCGAGTGCGCGATGAGCAGCACAACCATGCCGCGCTGGCTGCGGAGCGCGCCCAGGTGCGCGATGATCTCCCGCCAGAGGTTCAACGCCAGCGTGTAGCCCTTGCTGTAGCCGCCGGCGACCTGCTCGATGGAGGCGACGTTGTGCTCGGCGCACAACTTGTCGAACGCCAGGCGTTCGAGCCAATCGAGCGAGTCGATGACGACCGTCTCGTAGTCGTGCTGCTCGCTCCGCAAGTCGGCCAGCGCCGCGACAACCTGTTCGTAGCTGGTGGCCAGCGGGAACTTGTCGGTGTCGATCTCGTCCAAGCCGTCCTCCGTCGGAATGAAGACGGGTCTGGGGGCTTGGGCACCGAAGGTCGATTTGCCGATCCCTTCGGTCCCGTACAGCAACACGCGGGGCGGCATCGTCTGCCGGCCCCGATGAATCTTGGCGAGCGTGCTCACGCGGCGGCCTCCTGGGGTTGACGGTGCTCGGACGCAACCCGCTCCACGCGGAACGCCTCCTCACCGAATTCCCGTAAGAGCAGCCCGACGAAAAGATGCACCACGATCGCGCCGACATCATGCGTGCCGTCGACGACGATCACGCCTCGGGCGGCGTCGACGTCGTAGGCGAAATCGAGGCGCACGCGGGCTATGCCAAACAGCCCCTCGGCGGCGAACGTCGCCAGTTGCAGCGTCATCTCGACTTCGTCCAGTGGGACGTCGGGTGAGAAGGAAAAGCGGAACACGCGGGCGGTCATGGGTGGTTACCTCGCAAGTTGCTTCGAGCGGCCCTCCCTTAGTTACTTATGCCGCCCGCGCGTCCCGCCGCGCGCTGAAGCTTAAGATTTCGTCAAGCCCGACTTCTCGAAGTGCTCACGAATGGCCTTCATCGCCGCCTGCATCCGGCGACGCGAGATTCCCAGATCGGCCTCGGTCTCC
>JANLFZ010000451.1 GCA_024653385.1 Thermoguttaceae bacterium
CTGGTCGCCAACTCGATCTGACGGCCTATCTGGCAGCCTTCCGCGAAGCGCTTGCCCGACCGGCGGTCCGCGCGGCCCTGACCCGGGCCACCTACCAGCAGCCTGCCCGAGGCGCGGCAGCCACCCCGGTGCACGCCGGTCCCCGCGTGCGCCGGCCCCGCTGGGTGGTCCACCGCGAGCGGTCATTCGCGCTCCGCGAGGGCGATATCCTCTTGAGCGGCCAGATGGACCGCCTCGTGGTGCTCCACGACGCGGATCGCGTGGTCGGGGCCGATGTCCTCGACTTCAAGACCGACACGCTTTCGGTGGGTGATGCCGAGGCGATCTCCGCACGGACCGAAATCTATCGCCCCCAGTTGGAGGCCTACCGCCGCGCGGCCGCGCAATGGCTCGGCCTGCCGCGCGAGCGGGTCTCGGCCCGGCTCGTGTTCCTCGGTCCAGGGGTCGTGGTGGAGGTGTAAGCCCGGTGGGTTTTCGGGCCAGTGCCCCTTGCACGGCCCCGTTTCGAGCGATACGCTGTCGGTCGGTTCGTTAGCTACCATTCGTCCTGCTCGGTTGCCCATCGGGAGGTCCTTCCATGAGTCGCATCGCAAGCATCGTCGCTGGGATCGGGTTGGTCTGTTGCGGTCTGGCCGTCGGCTGCATGGCGGCCGAGGAAATCATCGATCCGGAACAGGCGAAGGCCGACCCCGACTTCGCCATCCAGGGCGAGTACGTCGGCGAGGGGACGCTGTTCGGCGAGTCCGCGGCGGCCGTCGGCGCGCAGGTCGTCGCGCTGGGGCAAGGGGAGTTCCACGTCTACGTGCTCCAGGGCGGACTGCCGGGCGCGGGATGGAAACGCGGCCAAACGCGGATCCAACTCGACGCGAAACGCCAGGGCGACGAGGTCGCGGTCACGGGGCAGGGCTTCCGCGGCACGATCGCCGGCGGCAAGCTCTCGTTGACGGCCGAGGGCAAGGGCAAGGCCTCGCTCAAGCGAACCGAACGCAAGAGCCCCACCCTCGGCCTGAAAGCACCCGCCGGCGCGAAGCTGCTTTACGGTGGCCCGAACGAGGGCAAAGAGAACTGGCTGCCGGGCCACGTCAGCCCGCTCGGGTACCTCCTCGGCGACGCGGAGACCAAGGAGAAGTTCGGCGAGTACCGCTTGCACCTGGAGTTCATGCTCTCGTACATGCCCCGGGCGCGCGGCCAGGGCCGCTCGAACAGCGGCGTATACATCCACGACTGCTACGAGTGCCAGGTGCTCGACTCGTTCGGGCTGACCGGCGAGAACAACGAATGCGGCGGCTTCTACACCCTGAAGGCCCCGGACGTGAACATGTGTTTGCCTCCCCTGGTGTGGCAGACGTACGACATCGAGTACACGGCTCCGAAGTACGACGGCTCGGGCAACAAGACGGCCAACGCGCGGGTGACCGTCAAACACAACGGGGTGACGATCCACGACCGCGTCGAGTTGCCCAAGGATTGCCCCGGCCGGAAAAAGGAGGGCCCCGGCCCGCGCGCCCTGTTCCTCCAAGGCCACGGCAACAAGGTGCAATATCGGAACATCTGGATCGAGGAAAAGCATTGAATCGGGCTGGTCCCTTGGGCCCGATGAGCTATAATACACGGCGTGGCGCCCGAGACGGCGGCCGCGGTGCGTGCCCGTCCCGGTTTTCCGCCGATTTCGGCCGTAGCCGGTCTGCCGGTCGTGCCGATAGAATTACCGGATTTAAGCGACACAATCAGGCCTCCCGAAATCGTTATTCCGACGGAGGTGCCAACCCTTTCGCGTGAGCCAGGACCACTGACGGCTTGTGCATAGCACGCCCGGTCCTCGCTCGTCTCGCAGCGACGCATCCGGTCGCAATGCGACGGGAGGCATGATTTTGAGACGCCGCCGCTTCCCTCGAGGATCGCGGCGGCGTTATTTTGCGCCTTGGGCGGCTCACGGGCCGTGACAGCCCCTGCCAACCCGAAGCGCCAGCAAGGGCCGGCCAGTCTTGCCCGCGACGTCGCTTCGGGGTTCGCTCGGCCCTGGTCTCCGGCGGCTCTCGCTGCTTCTTGGCTTGCCCTCGCTACTGTGTTGGCTTGCCCTCGCTGGCGCGTCGGGTTGGTGTTGGGAGGGCAAGGAGCGGAGCGGCGCGAGGCGAGGCGCCCGTCACCGCGTGGCGGCCACCTTGGCGTCGACGAACCGAAGCGATCGCACCAGGTCCTGGTCGGCCTGGCCAAACCGCTTTGCCATCTCGCCCTGGACGACGAAGGCCAGCACGGCCCGGCGGTTCTGCCCGTCGAGGACCATCGTGTAGATCCACTGCACGGGCACGTCGGCGACGGCCCCCTCGACCTCGACGCGGTAGATCTGGTAGCCGGCCTCGCCGGGCGACTGGGCCGCGCGCACGAACTGCCCGAAGTGCTTGCCGAGGGCCTGGCGGATCTCGTCCTGGAACTGACTAAGCGAGATCGGTTCGTTGGCCGACGCCGCCGTGGACGTGATGCTGCACTGCGCCACATACTCGCCCTGGTCGGCCATGCGCAGCACCGCGGAGTCTCCCTTTTCGGTGACGACGACCCAGCGGCGGTCGTGCGCCAGCTCCCAGCCGCCACCCAGCGACACGTAGCGAAGCCGCTTCAGGTCCTCGGCCGAATCCCACGAAAGGCCTTTTGCGGCCTCGTCGTCGAAGTGCGACGAGTCCTCGATCGGGGTAATCTTCATCTGGAGGTTCGCGATGACGCTGAGGCCGGGCCCCACCGGGCCGACCGCTCGCTCTTCCTTCAAGGCCATGGCGAACCAGTCGATCCGCCCGGTCTTGCGGTCCAGGCGGTACTTCGCCTTCAGCTCGATGCGCGTCGACGCGCCGGCGACGGTTCCGGAGAGGTTGCCGGACATCTCGAACTTGGCGGTGGCGTCCGTGACGCTGACCAACTCGCTCGTCACGTCGCACCGGGCCGCCGCATCAAGGCCGCACAGCGCGGCGATCACCTCGGGCTGGGGCTTCCACGAGTCGTGCAGCGCGACCGGTTTGCCGGGCAGGAGCCGATCGACCAGCAGGCTGTTGCCGGGCAGATCCACCAAATCCAGCTCATCGCGCGTGAGCGTGCCGTTGGGGCTGAACACGCTGGCCCGGGTCCCGCGCACCTCGACCGCCATCAGCCGGCGACCGTCCCGCAATCCGGGCTGAAAAGAACGGTCGCCCACCTTGTTGGCCACGTCGATCTGGTCATAATATCGGAGGGCGCGGAGAGGCCGGTCGCCGTCGGAGGGAACTTCGAGGCATTTCTCATCGTAGACTAGCCGTGCGGTAATACCCAGTTTCTCGGTCACAGGTTTCGATTCCCCCCCCGAGCCGGCGAGTTTCAGGTCGCCGCCGACTTCCAGCGACACCTCGACTCGGTCGATGCGGCCGGTAGTAGGTTGGCCGGAAAGGACGAATGGCCCGGCAAGCGGGTCGGCGGCGGCCCCCGCGGGCAAAGGCATCGATCCAAAGAGCCAGGCGCAAAGCACCGTGCCAATTATGCGCACCCGTGGAGTAGCCATGACACATCCCTCGAGTGGAAGATCGCATCCTTAGATCGACTATTACGGTTGGGAAAGGTTAGGCGAAAGGAGGAGTCGCCCATGTTCGCCAGGGGCATGGAGCCACGGTCCGGCGCATGCCGTGGGACGCCACGATCGACCTGATGACCCGACAAGGGACACCCCTTGGGAGTTAAGTCTGGAGAGGGGTTGGTCTCACGATTCCGCCGCATTCACGCGTCGCCAGGATACCAGTCAAGGGTGGTAATGCGTACAATTCAAGGGTGGTTTTTCCTAGATTGTTTATCTGTTTTTCGGAAATCGACGCGTGTGCCCACTAGATTTTGCCAAATAAACCTGTCATAATTCTTCGGTTGTGACAGCACTGCCTGGCCAGGAAACGGGCGGAACGGCTTGGAGAAACCGAGGGACTCCGATGCACAGTGGCTACATCAACCCTGCCCTACGTCAGCTCCGCGATCAACAAGTGAGGTTCTCGCCGCGCGAGAAGAAGATCGAGCAGGTCGACGCGGCCGAGCGGCTGTTGGCCGAACTGGATCCCAAGCGGGTGTACACGTACGAATACCTCTGTTACCGGATCACGAATTACCGCCCCGAGTCCTATCCGGACATGCGGATTTCCGGCGAGGAGGCGGCGCACGACCTGCGCCTGTTCGTCGAGGACTTGTCGGACGCTGCCGAGGTGCAAGCCCGGGAGGCGGGCGAAGAGGTGCTCACGGTCGACGACCTCAGCCGCCGGTTTCAGGTGTCGACGAAGACCATCTCCCGTTGGCGCCGGCAGGGACTTGTCAGCCGGCGATTCGTGTTTAACGGCCGCAAGCGGGTCGGGTTCTTGATGAGTTCGGTTCAGCGGTTCGTCGACCGGAACCAGGAGCGGGTCCGCCGGGGGATGGCGTTCAGTCAACTGACCGAGGAGGAGCGTCGCCAGATCATCGAGCGGGCCCGGCGTCTGGCCCTGGCGGGCGGTTGCCCCGCCGAGGTGACGAAGCGGCTGTCGCGGCATACCGGGCGGAGCGTCGAGACGATCCGCTACACGCTCAAACAGTTCGACCGCGACCATCCCGAGTTGGCCATCTTTCCGGACAACAGCGGCCCCTTGCGCGAGGAGACCAAGAAGAAGATCTATCAGCAGTATCGGCGCGGCGAGGCGATCGAGATCCTGGCCAAGCGGTTCTGCCGCACCAGGTCGAGCATCTACCGCATCATCAACGAGATGCGCGCGCGGCGCATTTTCGAGCTTCCGCTGGAGTACATCCCCAACGACTTGTTCTCGAAAATTCGCACGGAGAAGCAGGAGCACGAGATTCTCGGGCCGGCCCCGCCCGGCGATGTGGTGCTCAAGAAGCCCAGATTGCCCAGCGGTCTGCCGCCCTACTTGGCCAGCCTGTACGAGGTGCCGCTGTTGAACCGCGAGCAGGAAGTCCATCTGTTCCGCAAAATGAACTACCTGAAGTACAAGGCGTCGAAGCTGCGCGAGCAGCTCGACCCGGTCCGCCCGAAGTCCCGCCTGATGGACCAGATCGAGGCCTTGCACGACGCCTCGGTGGCGGTCAAGAACGAGATCATTTCGGCCAACCTGCGGCTGGTCGTCTCGATCGCCAAGCGGCACGTGGGCCCGATGGAGAGTTTCTTCGAGCTGGTCAGCGAC
>JANLFZ010000452.1:0-4814 GCA_024653385.1 Thermoguttaceae bacterium
GAGGTCCATTTTCGCGGTCATTCGCGGCTGGTCTTGGGTCTCGCTGTACTTGGTGCCGCGAAAACGCGTCTCGATCCAGCCCTTCCCGAGGCCGAGATCTTCCGGCGTTTCCGGCAGATGGGTGTCTTGCGACAGGTCGAGGTACTCGACAAGCGACTCGGCCGCAGCCACAAACCATGTTTCGTATTCCCGGTTGGCAATCACGCACGCCATGTCGGCCACGGGATGGACGTCCCGCGCGTCGCGGAGCAATTGGGGTCCGAGGAGACACGGGGCGTCGGTGTCGGCGTCAAGGAGGATGAGCAAGAGTCCCGGCTGAGGAGGACAACCGGCGTCGGCCAGCTTCGACAAGGCGAGCTTGACCGCCTTCTGGAGTTCCTCTTTTTTCACAAGACGGTGTTTTTTCCCGCGGATCGGGCGAAGGACCTCGATGTGCTCTGCATCGAGGACCTCCCTCCAGACTCGCTGAACGAGAATGCGAACGCATTCATACTCGCCGTGACCTTCGACGATCGGCGCGACGTGCAGGACGCTCACGGCGCACCCTCATCGCCGTCGAAGAGGACCAGTTGGCGCTGCCGTTCCAAGTCGCGACGGTCGATCTGGAGCTGATCCAGACGCAACAGCTCCCCAGGCGTGTAAAGGTGATCGCGGATCGCCGCTTGGCTGGCAGCATCGACTGGACCCACCTGGGTATTGCCCTCCGACGCCTGGACGGCCAGAAGCCGATCGTTCGCGGAGTCGATCTGGTCGATCAAATCGGGACTGTGAGTCGTCACGATCACCTGGGTGTGGCATGCCGCCTCACGGAGCGCGTCGATCAGGGCCCCGGCCGCCGCGGGATGAAGCGCCGTCTCGGGCTCTTCGATCCCCACCAGACGCACCCGCTGTTTCTGTTCGGCAAGTTGGGTCACCGCAACGAGAGTACCCAAGGCCCGAAGCGTGCCGTCCGACATGCTCGCCGCGTAGAACCGCCAGGGGTGCTTGGAACCTTCGACCTGCTGGCGAAACTCGATCGTCTCGCGTGGCCCCAAGCCGATGCGTGCAACACCGACGATCCCCGGCACGATGGTCGCCAGGTACGAGCGAATTCTGCTGATCGTGTCGGGCTGGTCGGCCGCGAGACGCCCGACGACGCTTGCGATATTCGCGCCGTCGCGGTGCAGCAACTCCCCGGCGTCCGGAGCCTGAAGTTCCTTCATGGCCGCCGGGTTCAGATTGTAGAAGCCCATCGCCAGAAGGGCATCGTAGGCAAGCCGGAATTCCGGGAGGCCGGCGGCATGGACCAGATAGAGCCGGTCTCTTGCGGCGGGGGGCATCTGTGTCGCGGACGCCTCGACCTCTCCGTCGGTCACGCGGAAGTACGCCTGGGTACGTCCACTTGCGTGAACGACTTTCAGCCGCTCCTGACGTACCACGAACGCGCCGCCGGCCGACGAGCCGATCTCAAAGACGTAACTTGCGGAAAGCTCGTCCGAGAGATCGAAGTCGAGCCCGATGGCAAAGTTGCGCGGATGGCCCGTGCTCCGCCGCCGGACCGAATCAATCCCACCTCGCCACTTGATCGCGTGGTCGACCGAGGTCTGGAGGGAATCGACGACGAAGCGGAGCGCGTCGAGGAAGTTGCTCTTGCCCGAGCCGTTCCGCCCGACCAGCATCGTGAGCGGCCGGAATTCGACGTCGCACTTCTCGATGCTCTTGTAGTTGCTGATCCTCAACCGTGTGAGGAACAACCCGCCCCGGCGGTTTCGGACGGCATCTCGGTGTTCAGCGACCTCGCTCATGAGGAAAAGGCCCAAGGGCAACAGCGGCGACAAATGCCCAACCCTCACCAACGTATCAGGCGACGGCCGGTTGTCAACTACTTCCGCCGCTGGAACACCTGCCTCACCTGATCCAAGGCACCGGCCAAGGCATCGACCTCGGCCGGGGTGTTGTAGAAGTAGAAGCTGGCTCGGGTGGTCGCCGAGAGCCGGTAGCGCCGATGGAGCGGCATGGCGCAATGGTGCCCGGCGCGAACCGCGATGTTGTGCCGGTCCAAGAGTTGCGCGATGTCGTGGGGGTGGATCCGGCCGAGGGTGAAGGTCACGATGCCCGCCTTGTCCTCCGGCGGCGGGCCGATGATCCGCAGCCCCTCGACCGACGCCAGAGCCTCGTGGGCCCGCTCGACAAGCCTCCGCTCGTGCTCGTGGATCGCGTCGGCGGGAATGGCGGCCAGGTAGTCGATCGCCGCGCCCAGGCCGATCGCGGGGACGATCGCCGGAGTGCCGGCCTCGAACCGGGCGGGCACGTCGCCGGGGTCGAACCCTTCGAGCGTGACGCGGCGGATCATGCTTCCGCCGCCCAAGAACGGCGGCATGGCCTCCAAGAGGTCTCGCTTGCCGTAAAGCACGCCCACGCCCGACGGCCCGAGCATCTTGTGGCCGCTAAAGGCGAGAAAATCCACGTCCATCGCCGCCACGTCGGTCGGCAGGTGGGGCACGCTCTGAGCGCCATCGACGAGCACCACGGCCCCCACGTCGTGGGCGCGGCGGATGATCTCTTCCACCGGGTTGATCGTCCCCAGGACGTTCGAGACGGCCGTCACGGCCACCAGCCGCGTGCGCCGGCTCAAGAGCGCATCGAAGGGCGCCAGATCGAGCCGGCCGTCCTCGGTCAGCGGCAGGTGACGCACCACCGCTCCGGTCCGCTCGGCCAACTGGTGCCAAGGGACGAGGTTCGAGTGGTGCTCCATCTCGGTCACGAGGATCTCGTCGCCGGCGCGCACGTTCGCGTCGCCCCAACTGCGCGCCACGAGGTTGATCGCCCCGGTCGTGCCCGAGGTGAACACGATCTGCTCGCCGGCCGGGGCGTTGATGAATTGCCGCACCTTCTCGCGGGCAGCCTCGTAAAGCTCGGTCGTGCGCTCGGCCAGCCAGTGGATGCCCCGGTGGACATTGGCGTAGTGGTGCTCATAGGTATCGACCATCGCCTGGATGACCTGGCGCGGCCGCTGCGTGGTCGCGGCGTTGTCGAGATAGACCAGCGGCCTGCCGTCGCGCACGCCCTGGGAGAGGATCGGAAAGTCGCCGCGGTAGACCTCGGGATCCAGCCCTCGACTAGCGGCAGTGGTCATGCGCGTCCTCCGATCCGGCCGAGGCCGAGCCATCGCCCTCCGGCTGAACGGGAGAGTAGATGGCCGCCTGCAAGACCCGCCACGGCAAGAGGCAGCACTTCTGCCGGTTGGGCGTGAGCTTGGCACCGAACAAATCGAGCATGTCCTGGGCGGTGAACCGGCGCACCTCGTCGACCGTTTTCTGGTCGAATCGTTCGACGAGCATCGAGGCGGCCGCCTGGCTGATGCAGCACCCTTCGCCGTCGAAATAAACCTCCCTCAAACGGCCCTGGTCGTTGATCCAAAGGCTCATCTGAACGCGGTCGCCGCACAGCGGGTTGTCGTCCTCGTGGCAATGGGTGCAATGGGAGCACCGGCCGCGATGGTACGGCTCCTCGTAGTGCTCCAGGATGCGGTCTTGGTAGATGTCTTCTTCGTCCGCCGCCATGAGACCCTCGCTGGCGCGTCGCTGGGGACGGTTGCCCTCGCTGGCGCGTCGGGCTGGTGTGGGTGGTCGTCGTCGTAGTGTCGGGGGGGTGTCTTCCCTCGCTGGCGTGTCCCGGGGGACGGTTTCCCTCGCTGGCGCGTCGTGGACTCTGCTTGGCCCTCGCTGGCGCGTCGGGTTGGTGGGCGCAAGCCGACGGGTTTCGGCCGGCATTCTAGGCATCCCAACGGCGCCGGGCAACCGATGCCGCGGCCCTACGCGCGCCCACGCGGCGATACAACTCAATCCTAGACAAGAGCTTGTAAATTGACAAGAATATCTTGCAAAAATAACGCTGCCGGATCGACGGGGAACCGTTCGATCTTGGGGATGCGAGGTTCCTACAGTCCCAGCAACTTCGCCGTCACCAGCCAGAGGAGGACACCTTTCCCCAACGCCGGGGGGCCCTCGAACTCGATGGCGGCAATGGCCCCCTTGGCAAAGTCGATGGCACAGCGACCGTCGCCGATCAGCGCGGCGGTCAAATGGCCGACGTCCGGCGCGTGGCCAACCCAGGCGATTTCGTTGAGATGAGCGGCTTCCTGGGCGACCCAGGCGACCAAGGCGCCGAGGTCGCCGTTGGGGGCCAGTTCTTGCCGGTCGACCACGGTCGGTCGATTGGGAACGAACTTGGCGATCAGGTCAGCCGTCTGCCGCGAACGGACCAACGGGCTGGTGACCACAAGCTGCGGGGCGAACCGCCGGTTCGCCAGGGTCCGGATGAGTTCGGCAAACCGCTTGCCGCCTTTCTTGGTCAGTGGGCGCAGCCGGTCGTCGGCCCATTGCTGGTCGTCCTGATCTTCTGCCCACGCATGGCGTACGATGTACACGATCATTCTTTGGCCTCAGCGTTGAGCACCACGTTGAGCAATCGATGGTTTCCGATGGACCGAAGCCTTGCGCTGTGAGCCCGGCAAGTCGAAGGGGAAGGCGGCTCACCCTTGCCACGGTTCGCGCCGTTTGCGGCCGAGCAGGGCGTTGGCATCGGCGTCGTTGAGGAACTCCTGGCGTTGGGGATCCCATTGGAGGACCTTCTTCACGCCGCGTTTCCACAGCCAGATGGCGATATTCCCGAGGTGGCAGACCGTGGCCGAGCGGTGCCCGACCTCGACCGGGGCAACCGGATCGCGCCGCGTGCGCACGCTTTGCAGGAAATCGCCCACGTGGTCGTCGCTGGTGCCCAGGCGGATCTCGTCGGGGCCGATGGTCGAGGTCTTCAGCGACTCCGGCTTGGTG
>JANLFZ010000452.1:4824-5163 GCA_024653385.1 Thermoguttaceae bacterium
AGCCCACCTGGACCATCCCCTCGGTGCCCTCGAACCGGGCGCCGACGGACGATTTCTCCGTCTCGCACACCAACTCGACGCCGTTGGCGTAACGGCAGCGGAAGCGGGTCTCGGTGGCGGCGTTGAAAAGGCTTCCCTCGGGCAGGAACTTCGCATCGAGGCACTCGACCTCGACGGGGCCGGTGCCGTCGGTGCCCAAGGCCCATTGGGCCATGTCGTTCGAGTGCGCCCCGTAATTGGTCACTTGTCCGCCCGAGTAATCGTAGATGAACCGGAACCGGTACAAACACCGGTCCTTGTGGTAGGGCGCCCAGGGGGCCGGACCGAGCCAGGTCTCGT
>JANLFZ010000453.1:0-1411 GCA_024653385.1 Thermoguttaceae bacterium
GGGCCTTGACGATCAAGACCACGCAGGTGGCCGCCACGAACATCAGCAGCGAATTGGTCAAGGCGTCCTTCAGGCTCATCGCGAAACCTCCGTAGTGCTCAGACGGCCAGTCGGCTCTTGCCCAGGCTAACCACCTGGGCGACCGCCTCGTCGGTGGCGGGCGTCTTGCCCTTCTCCATGCCCAGGTCGCTCAGCCGGATGTGCTCGAACTTGGTGAAGCCCGCGTTTTCCAAGGTCTTCTTCGCGCAATCGAGCGGGCAGCCGTCGATGGCCAGCATGGCCTGGGCGGCTTGGGCCGTGGCCATGATGCCGCTCACTCGTCCGCCGATGCCGGCCAGGCAGAACATCCTGCCCGCGCCGGCGGCGGTCAGCTCGCGGGCCGCGAGGTCCGAGATCTTGCCCACGTCCGCAGCCCCGGAACACGCGAAAATCAGTTTCGGGGCGGCGCCGCAGCAGGCCGCCTGGGAGGGGTTCTTACTGTCTGTCATGCGTCAGTCTCCTATCGAAGTGTATCGACGGCAAGGCGGCGGGACCAGGCACGGGCCGCCATGCCCAAGGCAACTTCCGCCACGCGCCGGCCGAGATTCTTGACCGTGCTCCTTGTGTTTAAGGCTGTCAGTTGGCCAACAACTTTTGGATTTCCTCGGGCGAGAGGACTCTGCCCACGGCCTTGACCTCGCCGTCGATGGCCAAGGCCGGGGTCATCATCACGCCGAACGCGGTGATCTGGCCGATGTCGGTAATCTTCTCGACCAGGGCCTCGACGCCGGCCAGTTTCGCACCTTCCTCCGCGTTTTTCTTGAGCTTCTCGCACTTCGGGCAGCCCGTGCCCAGGATCTGAACAAGTTTCATAACCACTCTCCCTTCTTCTTGGAACCGCCCCGACCGCGTTTCTCACGCGAAGAACCACCCGAACACCATGCCCACCACGGCACTCATGATGACCGTGAGCCCCACGAACACGGCCGTCTTCTTGAGCCCGATGACGCTATAAATGACGGCGATGCTCGGCAGCGAGAGCGCCGGGCCGGCCAGCAACAGGGCCAATGCCGGGCCGCGGCCCATGCCCAGCCCGATGAGCGTTTCGAGGATGGGGATTTCCGTGAGCGTGGCGAAGTACCACATCGCCCCGATCACCGAGGCCACGAGATTGGCTGTCAAACCGTCGCCGCCGACCCACGAGGCCACCCACGCTTCGGGAATCAGCGCCCCGACGAACCCGGTCACAAAGACGCCGCCGAACAACAGGGGAATGATCGACCTGGCAAAGCCCCAGGTCTGGCCCATCCAGTCGGTCAGTTCCTCCTTGTCGAACCACCCGGCGATCATCAGCAGCGTGGCCGCCAGGCATGCCGATGCGAAGTACCAGCGGTGGGTGGTTCGACAAGGAGGAACTGACCGACTGGATGGG
>JANLFZ010000453.1:1421-5149 GCA_024653385.1 Thermoguttaceae bacterium
ACTCGGTCCTCGCGATCTCGCTCTTGAGCACCGGGAGCTTCTCGCCCTTCTTTTTTTCACCGACGGGCTCCTCGAGCTGCACGCGGAGCATCTCGGTCGTCTCCAAGAGCACGGCGACCCGCATCCTCGTGCCGTCGGTCTTTTCGATCGTCGTCTGGCTGGGATTGGCCCAATCGCTGAAGACCAAGAAGGCGATCATCGTGGCGAAGAACAGGGCGGTCTGGAGCAGGCTCCGCTTGGGGGCCGGCGGTTCGGGAAGCTGCATGAAGGCGGTTTCGCGTTTTTCCTCGTCCTTGCGGAAGATCGCGGCCATGATGACCCCGATCACCACTGCGAACACGACGGAGCCGATCACCCGGGCGATGCCGAGGTCGAACCCCAACACGCGCGCGGTGAGGAAGATGGCCATCACGTTGATGGCCGGCCCGGAGTAGAGGAAGGCCGAGGCCGGCCCCAGGCCCGCCCCCACCCGGTAAATCCCGGCGAACATCGGCAGCACGCTGCACGAGCACACGGCCAGGACCGTACCGGAGACCGACGCCACGGAGTAGGCTTCGATCTTGTTCGCCTTCGGGCCGAGGTGCCGCAGCACGGCCTCCTTGGAGAGGAACGAGGCAATGGCCCCGGCGATGAACATGGCGGGAACGACGCAGGCCAGCGTATGGTTGCGGGCGTACCACTGGAGCATGTAGAACGCATCCATGATGGCCCGTTGGATGCTCGGGTCGGTGAAGTTGAGGAAGTAGGCCAACAGGAAGATCGCCGTCAGCCCGAAGAAAATGGTCCATTCCTTCTTCATCTTGGGTCTCCGTAACGACCGCACTGGTTCATATCGTTCTTTGGCGAATCCGCCAAATACCGAGCCAAAAAAACAAGGTCGCCCCTAGGGCTCGGAAACGAGCAACCTTCGCTGATCCACGAGGTTGCACTTCAGCACCGACTCGACGCAGTTGAAGAAATCGAGCACGCACTGGACGCGCAGGCGGTAATAGACCTGGGCGCCGCGGCGCTGGTCTTCAACGATGCCGACGCCCTTGAGGATCGCCAAGTGGCGCGACACCGTGGAGATGTCCGCGCCGACCATCTCGGTCAGCTCGCAGACGCAGCGCGGGCCGCTGCGGGCCAGCTCGTCCACGAGGAACAAGCGGGTGGGATGAGCCATCGCCTTGATGATCTTGGCGCGGGCTTCGTACTTGGCAAATGTGTTGGCGTCCATCGAGTATTCTTATCGGCCGCGAATGTTTGCAAGTTTAGCCAAATGGGCAATTGCCGTCAAGGTCGGAAAACCTGCCGGTCCCCGGCCTGTAACCGGTTGCGGCTGCCAGATCTTGCCGCGACAACGGGGGTATCGTTGTCTCACGGGTCGGCGCCGGGCGACTCGAGGATCAGGGGGGCCTCGGAGGTGGGGTCGCCAATGCGCACGGCCACTCGGCCGTGGAGCAACTCGTCGAACACGCTCCCGACGACCTCGGCACGCCACCCCCGCGCTAGCAGCGGCGGTCTTGTGCCGCAAGATAACCCCAAGCGGCAGGCGATCAACTCGCGCACGTCGTTGGGCGTTCCCACCAGCCCTGGCGAAAGCGATTGCTGCCGGCAGATCGTGCCGAGCACCGCGAACAGGAACTGCCCGAGCACCGAGAGTTGCGGGGTGACATCGGCGCGGGTCGCGCCGGGCAGGTCCTCGGCCGCCACGGCCAGACCGCGCCGGATAGCCTCGGCGATCTTGGGCAACTGGCGATCGAGGTCCCGTCGTTCCATGCCGCGGACCGCGCGGATCCGCTTGATATCGGCGCTTTGGCGCCTGGCCAGCTCCACGAGCAGATCGTCGCGCAGGACGTGGCGGACTGGGCAGTCGCGCCGCTGGGCCTCGCCTTCGCGCCATCGCCACAGCTCGCGGAGGACGGCCAACGCCCGGCCGTTGAGCCCCGCGTTGCCCGAGATGCGGCGCCACCGCTCGCTCGACAGACTCCACGCCAGTTCTCCACGCCAAGCGGCCATTTCCTCCTCGAGCCAGCCCAGCCGGCCCAGCTCAATAAGCCGGGCGTGGAGCTTCTCGCGGATCGGCGGCAGATAGCGGATGTCGTCCAAGGCGTATTGAATTTGCCGGTGCGAGAGGGGCCGTCGGCTCCAGTCGGTGCGGGTTTCATGCTTGGCGGGCGTCTCGCCCAACAGCCTGGTGATCAGATTGGCGTACCCGACCGGGTACTCGATGCCCACCAGTCCGGCAGCGACCTGGACGTCGAAGACCTGGTCGGGAAGCGTCCCGGTGGCCCGATAGCAGAATTCCAGCTCGCCGCGTCCGGCGTGGACCACGATCTCGCGTCCCGGGGCCAGCAAGGCTTGCCAGAACGGGGTCAGGTCGTCGATTCCGACCGCGTCGATCAGCGCGAGTTCGCCGTCGGCGGCGACCTGAATCAGGCACAACTGCGGCCGGTAGCTCCGTTCGGCGACGAATTCGGTGTCGAAGGCGATTTGCGAGACCGAGGCAAGACGGCGGCAATAGGCCTCAAGCTCGTCCGAGGTGGTAACGCTGGTATACTGCACGAGGTGGCAACGCACGAACGAGGCAGGAAGAAGGAACGTCCGGGAAAACGGCGGGACCGTGTATCTCTATCATACGCTTATGCCGGACCGTCCGCCAGCGGGACGCAGATGCCGCGCCTCTCACACGAACAACCACACCGTCAGGGCGAAAATCGGCAGCAGCACGAGGCAACTATAGACCATGTAGCCGAAGAAGCTCGGCATCGCGATTCCGGATCTCTCGGCAATCGCCCGGACCATGAAGTTCGGACCGTTGCCGATATACGTCATCGCGCCCATGAAGACCGCCCCCAGACTCACCGCGACCAAGAGCGGCTCGCGCACTCCGGCAATCGTTGTCTCGCTCGGCCCCGCCATCAACGAGCCGGCGGTCTCGAAGAACACCACGTAGGTCGGGGCATTGTCGAGGAACGACGACAGGCTCCCGGTGGCCCAGAAAAACGCGGCGGGACTCGAAAGCCCCAGCGACGGTCCCTCGACGTGCAAGATCTGGATCGGCGCCTGCATGCAGACGAAGATCCCCAAGAACAACGCGGCGACCTCGATAATCGGATGGTACGTGAATCGGTTGCGGTGGCGCAAGGCGTCGCTCCCCAACGAAAGCGACAGCGCGACGAGAACCAATTGAACGACCTCGCGCAGGTAAAGCCACGGGTGCCAGTCGGTCCCGGGAACGGGCTTGCTGGGATCCAACAGGGCCACCGAAAGCACCACGCCCGCAAGCAGCCCGGCGTTGGGCCATAGCCCCGAGAAACGGAGCCGGCCCGAGCGCATTTCGTCGCGCGCCACGTCAACCAACGACTCCTTGGGATAACACCAGAACCGGTCCCAAAGGTAGTACAGGGTCACCAACGCGCCGTTGGCGAACAGCCAAGCGGGCCACAGCTTGAGCGTCCAGAGAAAGGGCACCCCCAACAGGTATCCCAGGAACAGCGGCGGATCGCCCAAGGGCAACAGGCACCCGCCGCAATTGCAGACCACAAAGATGAAGAACACGACGGTGTGCCGCACGTGTTTGCGCTCGCGATTGGTCTCCAACAGCGGGCGCACCAAGAGCATGGCCGCCCCCGTGGTGCCGACAAAACTCGCCAAGATGGCCCCGGCGATCAAGAAAGCGGCGTTCGTGGCCGGGTGAGCCGCGAGGTTGCCCTCGATACGGATCCCCCCGGTAATGACGTAGAGCG
>JANLFZ010000454.1 GCA_024653385.1 Thermoguttaceae bacterium
GCCGACGCCGCGGCCTTGAATCGTGATGCCCGGCGGCGGGTTCACCACGCGGATCGGATTCGAGCGCACCTGGGGCCAGACGCGCTCGATTTCTTCGATCGCCGCGGCGATGTCTCCGTCGAAACGGACCACCCGAGTCCGGCGCCCCTCGCCCGAGGGCGATTCGGTAAGCTGGGTCTCACCCATCTTCACCAGCAACTCACGAATTTTCTGGAACTGCTTTTCCGTCGCGCGGATGAAAAGCTGTTGGGTCGTCTCGTCCGCGTCGACCTGCGGGGCGCTGGCCGAACGAAAGTACCCGCCGTCGCTGAACAGGCGGTTGATGGCCAGTTCGGCCGTATTGCAATCGACCACCTCGAGCTGGAAGATTTCGAGCCGCCGTTCCTCGCCGCGCAACTGCTTGAGGGTGGCCTCGATCAGGGCATGTTGCTCGGGCCGGGCGATGGCGACGAGCTGATTGCTCCGCGAGTCGATCGACAATTCGGCCTTGGCCCCCTGCTTTTCGAGGACCGACGTGAGCACGCGGATGATCGAACTGGTGTCGTGGTCCTCCAGCGAGTAGGTTTGCAGCCGGATGGCGGAATCCTCGGCGGCGGCCTTTTCGACCTGGTCGATCAGCGTGCGGATGGTTTCCTGGTAGGCGGGCGATGCCACGGCCACGATGGCCTCGTTCCGCGAGTCGAGCGAGAGCTGCACGCCCAGCCGCCCGCGGAACAGCCCTTGCAACACGGTCAGCACCTGGTCGGGATCGGCGGACTTCAACCGGTGGATCTGAACGCGGGCCTGTTGCCCCTTGGCCCCCTCGCGCTCGAGGGCTTCGACCGTGGTGCGAATCAACTCCTGCTCGGCAGGACGGGCCAGCACGACGAGCTTCGTCGGATCGGCGCCCACGGTGAACTGGGCCTCGGGAAACGCGGAGCGCAGCAATTGCATGGCCGCGCTGGAGCCGACCGAATCGATCTCGTAGATGGCGGGAATGGGCTCGGTGCCGGGCGGGCCCTTTTTCGAAAGCTGCGCCAACGCGGTCTTGATGCCCTCGTGGTCCGCCGGCCGGGCCCACGCGATGATCTTGCCCGGCTCGCCCCCGGCGCTGAACTCGGCATCGGGAAACGCCACGCTGAGCAGGGGCATCGCCGCCGTCGCGCCGATCGACTCGAGCCGGTAGACCTCCATGCGGCGCGCGGTGTCGGCCGGCTCCCTCTTGGCCAGTTCCTCGATGGCCGCCTTGATCGCCTTGTGGTCCTCGGGCCGGGCCCAGGCCAGAAGCCGGCCCGGCTCCGTGCCCGGCGTGAACTTCGCGTCGGGGAACATCGCGCTGAGCATGGTGATCGCCCCCGCCAGGCCCGATTTGCCCTGCGATTCGAGCACATAGGTGACGATTCGCCGGGCCGTCTCGGGCGGATCGCGCTGGGCCAGTTGCGCCACGGTGTCCTTGATCTTCTCGTGCTCCGAAGGCCGGGCCCACGCCACGAGCTTCCCCGGCTCCGTGCCCGCCGTGAACTTCGCCTGCGGAAACATCGTGCTCAGGATGCTGATCGCCGACGTCACCCCGTACGGGCTCGACGGATCGAGCATGTAGACCACCGTCTTGCGCTCTTTCTCGGGGTCCTTCTGGGCCAACTGGTCCAAGGCGGCCTTGATCGCCTTGTGGTCCTCCGGCCGGGCCCAGGCCACCAGCGAGTCGGGCTCCGCGCCCGGCGTGAACCGCGCGTCGGGGAACATCGGCGCGAGCAGGCTGATGGCCGCCGACACCGCCCCAGCCTCCGCCGCGTCCAGCGTGTACACCACCACCCGCCGCGCCTTCTCCGGTGGATCCTCCAGCGACATCTGTTCGATCGTGCTCTGGATCTCCTTGTGTTCGTCGGGTCGTGCCCAGACGACGAGCTTGCCCATGTCGGTCCCCAGCGAGAACTGTGCGTCGGGGAACATCTTTTGGAGCAAGAGGTAGGTGGCGTAGGTCCCCTGGCCGCTGGCCGACTTGATCGTGTAGACGACGACCTTGCGTGCCCGCTCGGGCGGATCGCGCTTGCCCAGCTCGGCGATGGCGGTCTCGATGGCCTTATGGTCGCCCGGCCGGGCCCAAACCACCAACCGGTTCGGCTCGGTTCCGGCGAGGAACTGGGCCTCGGGGAAGATGGTTTTCAGCGTGGGGATCACGCCGGCAGCGCCCGACGGCCCGGTCCCTTCGAGGGTGTAGATGACCATCTTGGGTTGGGTGTTGGGCGGTCCTCCTTTGGACATCTGGTCCACGGCGGCTTGGATCAACTCGTGTTCGCGGGACGTGGCCGTGGCCGCCAGCCCGCCGGACTTCGGATCGACGGCCACGGCCGCCTTGGGAACCAGGGTCTTGAGCATTGCGGCGATCGCCGTGGCATCGCCCTGGGCAATGGGGTAGACGACCAGGCGCGGCTTGTGCTCGGGGTCGGGCGTCTGCATCTGCTTGATGGTGCGCGCGATGACCTCGTGGTCCTCGGGACGGCCCCACGCCAGGATCGTGCCCGCCTTCGGATCGCTGGAGAGTTTCGCGTCGGGCACGAGTTCCTCGAGGAGCTTGATCGCGGTGGCCGGGTCGGCTTCGGGCAGGGGGTAGACCATCAGCTTGTCCTGGGTCTCCGGCGGGGACGCCGCATCGAGCTTCTCCATCGTCGCGCGGATCGTTTGTTGCTCGTTCGGCGGCGCGGTGACGATGATCCGCCGCCCCCGGGTATCCAGCACGAACTGCGCGTTGGGGAACAAGCCTTGAAGCACGGTCACCAGGCTTTTCGGATCCCCGACCTTGACCGGATAGACCGCCACCTGGTTCTTTTCCGCGCCGGGGGCCTCGCGCTTGATCTGGGTGAGCAGTTCGGCGATCACCAGGTGTTGGGCAGGCTTGGCCCAGACCGAGACCTGGCCCGGCTCGCCGTCGGCGATGATCTGGATTCCCGGCAATTCCGTCGCCAGGGAGGTCACCACGGCCTGGAGGCGCTTCTGCTGCGAGGGGGTCACCGGGTAGACGACGAGTTTGCTCTTCTCGTCGCCGGCGGCGGCCTGTTCGACCTGCTCGACCGCGGCCTTGATAATGGTGTGGTCGGAGGGCGAGGCCACCACGGTCAGCCGTTTCCCGCCCGGCTCCATCGTCACCTGGGCCTTCGGCACCAGGCCCTGGATCGCGGTCACCAGGCTGGTGGGCAAGGGCTGCGCGAGGGGATAGAACCGCAGCTCGGGGGCGTCGGGGGCCGGCTTTTCGGGCTGGAGCTGCTCCAACAGCCCGGCAATCGCCTTGTGGTCCTCGGCCGTGGCGATGGCGATCAACAGCTTCGTCTGCGGATCCACGGTGATCTTGGCCGTGGGAACCACGCTCTGGAGCAGCCCCTGGAGCGTCGAGGGGTCGGCCTTCGTCAGACGGTAGACTTCCAGGCGCGTGGCAATCTGCCCGACCGGGGCCCCACCCAGCTTCTCGAGGGCCTTGCGCACCGTCTCTTGCTCGGCGGGCGTGCCCCAGACGGTCAGCCGGCTGGTCTTCGCGTCGAGGTTGAGCTTGGCCCCCGGCACGGCGTGCTGGAGGTTCGCGACGAGGTTCGTCGTATCGAGGCCGTGGACCGGGTAGGTCTCGAACCCCGCCTGCTTCTCGCGCGGGCCTTCCGCCTCGAGTTGCTCGACGAGCGACTTGATCGCCTTCTGGTCGGCGGGGACCGCCAGCGCGATCAGCCGCTTGGTCTGTGGGTCGATCGAGAGCTTGGCCTCGGGCACGAGCCCCTGCACCAAGGCGAGCGTGGTCGTCGGGTCGGCCTTGGCCAACACGTAGGTTTCGACCTGCGGCGCGTTCTCGATGCCCGGTCCCCGGCCGAGCTTCTCCAGCGCCTTCTTGATCACCTCCTGGTCGGCCGGCGTCGCCCAAACGATCAGGCGGTTCGCCTTCGAGTTGACCATGATCGTCGCCTGGGGCGCCAGCGTCTGGAGGTTGGCCGCCAGGCCGGCCGTGTCGATGCCATACAGCGGGTAGGTCTCGACCTGCTGCTGTTTTTCGGGGGGCGGCGGGGCCTGGATCTGCTCGAGCGATGCCTTGACCGCCGCCTGGTCGGACGGATGCGCCCAGACCAAGAGCCGGCTCCCTTTCGCATCGACGATGGTTTGGACCGTGGGATGGAGGCTCTTGAGCATCGTCTGGACGCTGGCGACGTCGGGCGCGGTGATCGGGTAGGCCGTCAACACGAACTTGTCGCTCGACGGCGCCTCGGCCTTCAGTTGTTCCAGCAACTCCGACAGCACCTTGTGCTGCTCGGGCCGGGCCCACACGGCCAACTCGCCCGGGTCGGTCTCCGCCAACACCTGCATCCCCGGCAACTCCGCCGAGATCGTCTTCAGCACCGCCTCGAACCGCTTCCGCTGAACCGCGCTGACCGAGTAGACGACCAGCCGGTGCTTCTCGGGGGTCGGCGTCTCTTTCTCGTACTTCTCGACCATCCCCTTGATCAGCTCATGATCGCTCGGCGAGGCGACGATCATCAGCCGCTTGCCGCTCGGGTCGGGCGTGACCTGGGCCTTGGGCACGATCCCCTCGATGACCTTCACCAGGTTCGCCGACGACGTGTGCGCCACCGGATAGAACCGGAGTTCCGGCGAGTCGGGAAGCGGCTTTTCCGGCTGCAACTGGCTCAAGAGGTTCTTGATCGCCCTCTGGTCGGCCGGCGTGGCAATGGCCACCAGGGTGCGCGAGGTCGAATCGACCGCCAGCTTCGCGTGGGGCAACAGCGTCTCCAACAGCGGCAACACCGTCTTGGGGTCCACCTTGGTGAGCCGGTAGACCTCGAATTGCCGCGCGCTTTCCGGCGTGGGAGCCGCCGAGAGCTTCTCCAACGCCGCCTTGATCGTCTCGTGCTCGGCGGGCGCCGCCCAAACCACCAGCTTGCTGTTCCTCGAGTCGTAGGTCACCTTCGCGCTGGGCACGATCGCCTCGAGACTCGCGGTGACCTGCTTCACGGCCGCTTCGTCGAGCGGGTACAGTTCCAGCCGCGGCTTTTTCTCGGCAGACGCCCCCGCCTGCATCTGATCGATGATCGTCTTGGCGATCGCCTGCTGCGAGGCCGTGGCGTAGACATGCACCTGCTCCGACTTGGGATCGAGCACGACGTTGCCCAAGGCCAACGTCGTGCTCGATCCCAA
>JANLFZ010000455.1:0-3611 GCA_024653385.1 Thermoguttaceae bacterium
GGTGATGGGATGGTTCGGCTCGGCAACGGTGATCGAAAGATCCTGGTCGTGTTCCCAACCCGACGGCTTCTGGTTCTCGCCGCGGAACTCCATCTCCTTGACGAAGAACTTCCCGCCGATGATTTTCGCGAACTCCGGCCAGGTCGCGTGGGCCCCGAGATTGTGATGCATCGACACCAGGCCGATGCCCCGGTTCAGTAGCGCCACGAACGCCTTCTGCTGTTCGGGCGTGATGCCGGCGACCATGTCGTACATGACAATCACGTCGATCTCTTTCTCGAGGCCCGGTTTCAGCAGGCCGGCATCCTGAGGCAATTGGGCGATTCGGAAGGTCACGTCGGGCATGGCCTTGAAGACGGCGTAAAACGGCTCCTCCTCGTACCCGTGTCCGCCAACCGTCAACAGCACGCGGATCTTGCCGGGGCTGGCTTCGTCGGCAGCCGGGCACATCAAGGGGCTCGCCAGAACGACCAGGGTTGCCAACACGGCGGCGAAAAGACGCTTCATCGATGCCTCCTTTTGGCTTGGGGGATCATCCACCTCGTACGACACGTTTCGTGCCACTGTACGTCGGCGCGCAAGGCCGCGTCAAGCCAACGGGTTGTTTCGACGGACGTTCGACCGTGTGGCGCGAATAGTGACTTGCGCCCCCCAAGCCGACGGGCCTTGGAATCGGACTTTCCCGATTTCGGGGTTTGGGCTACATTTTGAAAAAGTTACTACGGTGGCGGTTGTAGGCAGTTCCCGCGCTCGGCGCCACGTCGAATTCGCCCAACCGGGTTGCGCGATCGATGGTTCGGCGCTAATGACCGGCATGGGAAGCCCGTTTTTCGGTGCTACCGGCCCGAGGTTTGCTAGGGACCGTCGCCGTGGCTGAAAGATCCACGGGAGGGTGGGGCGTCACTCGAAATCTATCCGAGGGAGTGCTCAGAGCATGGAGGCTCATCGGCTTCGGGCTGCAACGATTGCGGCCGTCGCGGTGGCGCTACTGGGGGCGAGCTACCGCACCCCCAATTTCGTGGTCCAGACGGCGGATCCGAGGCTGGCCGAACACTTCGCCAAGACGGCCGAGACGTTGCGGCGCGCTTTGGCGGTTGAATGGCTCGGCCAGGAAATGCCCGACTGGTCCCAGCCCTGCCCGATCACGGTCCAGGTCGGCCCGCATCTCGGGGCGGGCGGGGCAACCAGTTTCCTCTTCGACGGGGGCGAGGTGTATGGGTGGCGGATGAACATCCAGGGGTCGGCCGAGCGGGTCGTCGACTCGGTACTGCCCCACGAAATCACCCATATGATCTTCGCGAGCTACTTCCGGGCGCCGTTGCCCCGTTGGGCCGACGAAGGCGGGGCCACCAGCGTCGAGTGTCCCAGCGAGCAGGCCAAGCACCGGAAGATGCTCGTGCAATTCCTCCGCACGGGCCGCGGCATTGCGTTTAGCGACATGTTTGCCATGACCGAATACCCGGACGATGTCATGCCGCTCTATGCCCAAGGGTATTCGCTGGCCGACTACTTGATCCAGCAGGGCGGCCGGCGCAAGTACGTGGCCTTCCTGGCCGAGGGGATGCGGGACCATCGCTGGGCCGCGGCCTTGGCCCGGTGGTACGGCTTCAAGGACCTGGCAACGTTACAGAACCAATGGGTCGGTTGGGTGGCACAGGGCTGCCCGAGGCTCCAGGCGCCCGCCGTCTCGCCCGAGGGCGCCAGCCCGGCCCAACTCGCGGGGTCCGATGCCCGGCCCAAGCGCCCGGAACCGAACCTGATCTTCCACGTCGCCGGCACCCCCGGCGGAAACGCGTCGGTCGAGTTCCGGCCGCTGGAGGGACCCATTCGGGCCCAGCTCACCCGGCCGCAACCCATCCAACAAAAGTGATGGCTCGACATCGCATGGGCATCTTACGTCGGCTGTTTGCGTGGATCGTTGGACGTGCTCGGCCCGACGAGCCTCCGGAGGAACCGATCTTCTGGACGCTTAGCGCGGTGTACCTTGCCCGGGCGTACTACGTGGCCGCCGAGCTGGGCATCGCCGACTTGTTGGAAAGCGGACCGCGCTCGTGCGCCGAACTGGCCGCCGCGACCGGCGCGCACGAGCGATCGCTTTTCCGCGTGCTGCGGACCCTGGCCGGGTTCGGGGTCTTCGCGATGGACGAAGAGGGCAAGTTCCGCCTGACTCCCCGCGCCGAACTCCTTCGCAGCGATGCCCCCGGCTCGGTCCGCTACTGGACGATGGTGGTCGGCCACCCCGCGCTCTGGCAAGGATTGGCCCTCGCCCTCGACGCGGTGAAGACGGGCAAGACCGGGTTCGAGCTGGCCCACGGCATGCCGTACTACGAGTATTGCCGCCAGCACCCCGAATATGCCGAGACGTTCATCCGCGGGATGAGCGCGTGGTCCGACTGGCAGGCCCACGTCATCGTCCGCGCCTACGACTTCGGCAGGTACGGCAAGGTGGTGGATGTCGGGGGCGGGAACGGCAGTCTGATGATGGCGATCCTCGAGCAGAACCCAGCGGTCCACGGTGTGCTCGTCGATCAGCCCGGCACGATCGCGCACGCACGGCCACGGATCGAGGCCCGCTCCCTGGATCGCCGCTGCGAACTAGTGCCGGGCAACATCCTCGACGCCGTTCCCGAAGGCGGCGACGCCTACGTGATCAAGCACGTCCTACACGACTGGGACGACGACGGCGCTTGCCGGATCCTCCGCGCGTGCCACCGCGCGATGCCGCCCCACGCCCGGCTTGTAATCGTCGAGGGGGTGCTCGACCCGGCAAACTCCAAGGACCGGCTGGCCAAAATGCTCGACATCGAGCACCTCCTCGTAATGGGGGCGGTTCGAACGCGCGACGAGTTCGAGGCCCTGTTCCGCCAGACGGGCTTTTGCTGGCTGGCGGCGCACCGCACGTCGATTCCCGATGGCACGATCATCGAGGCGGTCAAGTGTTGAAGCGGTGCCCACCGGGAGGCAAAGCTCCCCCATTGCGACGGGTGTCGATCTCCCACGGAGCGAGTAGCTGATTCGCTGAGAGTCGGTCTCGTTTCCGATGCGCCGTGCGGTGGAAGGCCATCTGCAATCGTTCATGTGCCAGTCTCCTTCACGCCCGAACGGGACAATCCCACGGAACGGTGAAGGCCGGCTTGGGCGAATCCGCTCTGGCCTTGGTCCAGGGCGTTTGCTACACTCCTGCCCGCTTCTCGCCCGGGAACCGGATGTCCCGTGGGCGTACTCTCGTCAAAGCGGTTTTCGCGCAAGGAGTGGCGGCGATGACCAGAAATGGCGCACGATGGCTCGGCTGGATCGCGTGCGGATGGGCTTGTTGCCTGTCGGGCAGCGCGCTGGGGGCGCCTTGGGATAAGATCTTGACGGTCAATCGGGTCGAGGCCGATCCGAAGAAGGACTACACGCTGTCCGAGAAGAACGGCCCGTGGATGATCCTGGCGTGCAGTTTCTCGGCGGGCGAAGACGAACAGAGCCGCCAAGCCGCGCGCCAGCAAGCCCGCGAACTGGTCCTCGAACTCCGCAAGCGCTACAAACTGCCTGCGTACATGTATGAGAAGGAGTTCGAATTCGGCAAGGAGGTGATTGGCCGGGGAGTCGACCGGTTCGGCAATCCG
>JANLFZ010000455.1:3621-5134 GCA_024653385.1 Thermoguttaceae bacterium
TGAAATACCAGCGGGGTTCGGAGACCGCCGAGGTGGCCGTGCTCGTGGGCGACTACGTGAAGGCCGACGACCCCGACGCCCAGGAGACGCTCAAACGGCTGAAGTACTATCAGCCCGACTGCCTCTCGATCGAGAAGCGCGGGAGCACGTCGCGCACGCTGGCGGGCTGGCGCATGATTCAGGCGGCGGTGCTTCCCGAGGGCAACGCCAAGAAGAAGAAAGGGCCCATGGGGCACGCCTTCATCACGACGAACCCCCTGTTGCCGCCCGAGTTCTTCAACACCCGGGGCCTCGACCCCCTGGTGCTCAAGGCCAACGAAGGGGTCGAGCACTGTCTGCTCGACTGTCCGGGCAAGTACTCGCTTCAGGTCGCCCATTTCACCGGCAAATGGACGATGAAGCCCAGCGAGATCGAGGCCATCGAGAAAGGCAAGCCGTTGGAGAGCAAGCTCGTCGAGGCCACCGAGAAGGCCCACCTGATGGTCACCGCCTTGCGCAAGCGGGGGTACGAGGCCTACGAGTTCCACGACCGCTATGCGAGTGTCGTTACCGTGGGGAGCTTCAACTCGCCCGGCCGACGCGACGAGAACGGCACGATCCATCTCGATCCGCAGATCCAGGCCCTGATGGCGAAGTTCCAGGGCGGACAACGGACCGTGGCCGGCGGCATGACCATGAACGCCCCCAAGACCCTCCGGGACCTTGTGCCTGACATCTCCAACGAGGACAATATCCCCTTCGACATGAACCCCACACTGGTCGAGGTCCCCAAGCGGTCGGTCACGGCGGCGATCAGCCGGCCCGCGGCCGACCTGAGGTTCTAATGCTCCATGCCGCGTCCGCTGTTGGTCATCGGCAGCGCTAACCGCAAGAAGGGGCAGGAGTTGGCGAACCTGTTCGCCGTGGTCGGGTTGGAAATCAAGACCCTGGCCGACTTTCCCCAGGCCATCGAAGTCGCCGAAGACGGCGCCACCTTCGCCGAAAACGCCGCGCGCAAGGCCGCCCAGCAGGCTCGACACCTAGGACACTGGGTGCTCGCCGACGACAGCGGTCTGGCGGTCGATGCGTTGGGGGGCGAGCCGGGCGTGCGCTCCGCGCGGTTCTCGGGGCCGGGCGCCACCGACGCCTCGAACAACCGGCTCTTGCTCGAACGGCTGGCCGGTCTGCCCCTCGAACGCCGAACGGCGCGATTCGTCTGCCGCATGGCGCTGGCCGATCCTTCCGGCGCGATCCGCGCCGAGAGCGAAGGGGCTTGCCGAGGCCGGATCGTCTTCGAGCCCCGCGGCGACGGAGGGTTCGGCTACGACCCGCTCTTCGAGATCGTCGAGTACCGGCGCACCTTCGGCGAGCTGCACCCGGCCGTCAAGGCGGTCGTAAGCCACCGCGCCCGCGCCGCGCGACAGATGCTGCCCCGACTTCTCGAACTGGCCGGTCCGGAAGGTTGGGCCACCTCGTGAGCTAAGGGCCTGTAAAACAATAAGTTGGGCAATCTTATGGAACCCAAGGAAGCGAA
>JANLFZ010000456.1:0-1034 GCA_024653385.1 Thermoguttaceae bacterium
GGTACCGCTCGCGTCGGACGCCCCGCCCGCCGTGGCCCCACCCGCGGGCGTCGTGGGCGTGATTCCCGTCGCGGCGATTTCCTCGGGGGTCAGTTGCACCCAGCCCTGATTGTACACGGACTGGAGCCACGTCTTCACGAAATCGCGGTTGACCTGGGTGCAGTCGAGACTCCGGATGTGCAACTCATTGCGGCGAGAAATCGCCTCGCTGACATCCTCGGGACTCTTGCTCTTGGGCTGGGGCCGCCTGCCCGCCGGATCCGACGGCAGCGCCTCGCTCAGCGCGCGGAGCAATTCCAGCCAGCGCACCCGACCCTCGATATTCTGAACGACGTTCGTTCCGATCTGGTCGGTGGCTTTCCACTGGTTCAGGGCTTCGTCGGCGTCTTTCTTGTATCCGTCGGCCTCGGATTTCACGGCGACGGCCACCTTCTCGGCCTCGCCGAAGACCCGCTCGTCCACGGTCTTCTTCGCTGCCGCGTGGCTGGCGAGGCTGATGGTGCAGCCGAGCAACAGCGTCGCGGCCGCGCCCACGGCCCAGGGCTTCTTGGCCCGCACGAGCCGGTCCTTGACAATCTCCCGCGGCAAGAGATTGGTCTTCAGCGGCCCCTTCTTGAGCCCCTGCACCACCAACCCGTAACAGACGCCAAAGCAAAGCTGGTTCTCGACGAAGGCCGGAGCGCTGAGCACCTCGGAACCGACCAGCGAACTGAACTTCTCGAGCCGCTGCACCTCGTACCCGAGGCTCTGCGCCAAATAGCGCCGCAGGCCGGGCAGTTTGATCGCGTTGCCCAGAACGCGCTCGATCTTCGCGGCGCGGTCGATGCTCGTGAAATACGCGATCGACCGCTGGATCTCGGTCAGAAGGTCGTTGAACACCGGCCGCATGGCCTGGAACACGGCCTTGGGATCCTGCGCGGTCTGCGCGTTCCGCTTGAGGTGCTCGGCCTTGGCGAACGTGAGTTTCAGCTCCTTGGTCAGCGCCTTGGTGAAATGGCTGCCGCCCAAGGGAACGCTGCGCTGCCACACGCGGA
>JANLFZ010000456.1:1044-5111 GCA_024653385.1 Thermoguttaceae bacterium
GTCGCTGGTATCCGTCCCCATCGAGAGGATGACGGTCGACGGGGGCGGCGCCTCGGGATCGAACTCCTCGGGCGGAGGCAGATCGTGCATTTGGTCGAAATACACGAAGTTGTACAAGGCCAAAGGCGTCAACTGCACGATGTCGACCGGAATCCCCGCGCGCTCAAAGGGTTCCAAGGCGCGGTACACCTGCTCGCGTTTCATCGCGAACAGGCCGATCTCGGTCTCCAGCGCGAACCCCTCTTCCTCCGTCCCGCCACCCATCCGCTGGTAGTCCCAGATCACGTCCTTCAGATCGAATGGGATCTGCTGGCGGGCCTCGTACTGGACAATGTCGGGGATTTTCTTGGTCTCGATCGGCGGCAACCGAATGAACCGCGCCAAGCCGTTCTGCCCCGAAACCGACACCGCGACCCGGGTGCCGCGCACGCTGTTGCGCGACAAGAACTGCTTCAGGGCGTCGTGGATCAGTTCGGCAGGCTCGGCGCCGGGCTGCGTGAGGACCTTGGGGTACTCGATGTAGTCGAATGCCTCGGCGACCAACTGGTCGGGCTGGTCACCCGCGCGGCACCGCAGGGCTTTCAGCGAGCAATTCCCGATGTCGATGCCCCAAACGGCGTCGGTTCGAGCCATCGCGCGACTCCTCTCTATTCCGGACAGGGTTTGGAAACCACGGCTCCAGCGCAACGGAAGCCGCTCAACCCCGGGCCGGATAGGGCCAACTCAGATAAGCCGATCACAAGACGCAGTGCCTCTCCCAATCCCCAATCTAGCGTGGCACGCCACACCATGTCAACCAAATCCTCGCCACGGCTTGCAGTTTTTCAAGACCACCAGCGGCGGGTCTATTCTAATTCGCCGGAGGCCAACGCAACACCCAGATTGCCACGGAAATGCGCCAAGTCCCGCCGGCAGGCATCTCTTCTCACTCCAATCCGTGCGTCCCCCCGCGATTAGCTTTGCTTGGCCCGAGCAGGCGATCCACGCTTCAAACTAAGCCGCTCTTGGGAACACCCAACGCAGGTAATAGCCATATGCACCCTGCATAGGGGGGCACGTCCGCGGCTGTGCGCGAACCATGCGCAACCCCCTAGCGCCGCGCAGATGCGGCTTCCACGAGACCCAGGCCGCACCCCCGTGTGCCTTCGTGTGGCTGTCGCCAAGCTAACGCGGCGCCCACCTGTAGTCAACGGGTTGTCTGCCGACCTTTCGCAGTCGAGCGCGACCGGCCTGCGACGATCGGGGGACAGCGGATCGACTCGACGGCTTACTCCCAGCGAGTTATGGTACAGGGTATGAGTTATCGCGATTTGATTGTACTATTGCCGTGCCAGAGCCTCGAGACGCTGTCGCTGGATCGCGAGGCGGCTGAAGCCGAGCAACTCCTCTCGGCTTGGTCGGCACTCTACCACCCGGCGCTTGTCGCGGCGTCTCGGACCTCGCCGCGTTGGTTTCCCGCCGAGTCGCCGCCCGGAGATGTGTCGGATGCGCTGATCGCAATCCCTCCCTGCGTGGAGTCAACGCTTCCCTCTGACTGGGTATCATCGGCGTTGGCCGCTGGGGCGAGGGTTCTGCGTGGTCTGACGAGCCGTCGCGAGATGGTCGCGGTCGCTTTGGAAGAGATTCCGGAGGACCAGAAACAGGTCGACCCGGCCTTGGCCCAGGATTTCCTGGCGCTTGGTTACTGCCACCTCGAGGTGGAACTGCTGACGCGGCAACTTCGTTACATGAGTAATCTGGATGAAATTCGCTTCCGCGAATCGCTGGTGGCGGCTGCGCAGGCAGCCGTCCAGCGGGACGACGCCGGCGCCCGCGAACACCTCCGCGGCGCCTTCGACCGTCTCATCGAGGCCCGCGAGTATTTCTATCCGGTCGAAACCTACTTGCTCGACCTGACCCTTGTCGCGCCGACGACGCTGGGGCCATCGCTGCGCGCCGAACTGGGGGCCGACCGGCCGGTCGGCTTGCTCTTGACCGGCGAGGTGCTCGAAACGATGGCGGTCCGCGAGCCGGAAACGCTTGCATTGCTCAAGAACGGTCTGGAAAGAGGCACGGTGACGTTGCTCGGGGGCGAGTTGGTCGAAGACGACTTGCCGCTTGCGCCGATCGAGGAGGTGCTAGCCCAGTTGAAAGCCGGGCTGGCCACATACGAGCGGCATCTCGGCCGGCGGCCGACGATCTTCGGACGGCGCCGGTTCGGCTTGACGCCGGTCCTCCCCCAGATCCTTCGGAAGCTCGGGTTCGAGGGGGCCTTGCACTTCACGCTCGACGACGGCCGGTTTCCCGCCGACAACCAGAGCAAGATGCGATGGGAAGGGTTCGACGGCACGGAGATCGAGTCCCTCGCCCGCGTTCCGATCGAAGCCACTCGGGCCGATGCCTTCCTGCGCCTGGCGCAGCGTCTGGGCAATTCGATGGACCTCGACCACGCGGCGACCACGGTGGTGGCACACTGGCCCTGCCAGACGAGCCCCTGGTATGGCGATCTGCGTCGCATGGCGCGGTATGGCCCGGTGTTGGGTAAGCTGGCCTCGATGGCGACGTACTTCGAAAACACGCAGTACGCCGGCCGCACAACCCGGCACTCGGCCGACAAGTACCGGTCGCCGTACCTCGAGCAAGAGGTCGCCGAGGGGCGACCCGACCCGATTTCCCGCTGGGTTCGCCGGCATCGGCGGCGCGCATCGCGCGACGCGGCGCGGAATATCGAGTTTCTCGCGCGGGCGTGCGGAGCACCGGCCGAAAAGGAGGCGAATCTCCGCGAAACGCCCGGGACCGTGGGGCAAGGCGACGAGGACCAAGCCCAGCTTGTCGAACGCGCGATGGTACGCTTCGCGTCGCAGTTGCCCCGGACCGACGCCCCGGCAGGTCCCGGTTGCCTGCTCGTCAATCCGTGCAGCTACACCCGCCGGGCGTGGGTCGATGTGTCGGCGCTGGGGACGATTCCGGCCTTGGGAGGACCGGTCAAGCTGACCGCCCAAGCCGAAGGCCGCAAGCAGGCGTTGGTCGAGGTGCCGTCGATGGGCTACGTTTGGCTCGGCGGCCGGCAACCTGCGGCCGAACGCTTTGGCGATTCGGACGCGTCGAAGGAAGGGCCGCTGGCCGAGTCGCACGTGCTTCATAACGAGTTTTTCGAGGTCGTCGTGAACCGGACGACCGGGGCCATTCAGTCGATCACGAACTACGCGGTGCGCGGCAACCGGCTGGCCCAGCAGATCGGCCTGCGTCTTGGGCCGCGCGACGGAGTCGAGCCGGGCGCCGAGGAAGAGTATTCGGTCATGGCCGCCGACGACGTGGCGGCCGACAACCCGGACGCGTGTACCGGCCGGATCACGGTGCGCGGCCGGTTGCTCGATCGCCAGGGAGGCCGCCTGGCCGGATTCACGCAGACGCTCGAGGCGCGGCGCGGCAGCCGCGTATTGCGCATGGAGATCGAGTTGGACATCGAGCGCCAGCCCGGTCCCGAGCCGTGGAAATCGTACTACGCGGCCCGTTTCGCATGGAGCGACGAGACGGCCGAGACCTACCGCGCCGTGAGCCTTGCGGCACAGCCTACCGAGGCCCGGCGCATCGAAGCCCCGCACTACGTCGATATCCGCGCGCCCCGCACCCGGTTCTCGATCCTGACCGGCGGATTGCCCTACCATCGGCGCTACGGCACGCGCAAACTCGATACGCTGCTGGTCGTCGCGGGCGAGACGTGCCGGTCGTTCCGGCTGGGGATCGGCGTGGACCTGACGCATCCCCTGCCCGCGGCGCTGGATCTTCTCGGACCAGACACGGTGCGGATCGAGACCGCGCCGCCCCCGCAAGTGCCGTTGGGATGGTTGTTCCACGTGGACGCCAAGAACGTGGTCGCCACGCACTGGGAGCCGCTGAGCGCCGAGGACCGCATGGCAGGGTATCGGGTGCGGCTATTGGAAACCGAAGGCCGCCCTGCCCATGTCGGCCTGCGCTCGTATCGGCCGGTCGCGTCGGCACGGCGGATTAATTTCCTCGGCGAGGACCCGATCGCGTTGATGGTCGAGGACGACCGGGTCGCTCTGGACGTCGGCCCGCACCAGTGG
>JANLFZ010000457.1 GCA_024653385.1 Thermoguttaceae bacterium
CAACATGGGTGGCGGCGCCATGGAGATCAATACCGTTCGACGTGTCGATGCGCTGGACGCCCGCGGAGTCCGCTATTCGAAGATTCCGAAGCTGCAATTCCCCGTCGATGACCAGGGCAGGAGCTTGCTGGTCCAGGACGTGACCTACTATTCGAAAGCCGCTCTTTACGATGCCTTCAAGGCGTGGCGCGACGGTGGCCCGGCCTGCTCCGGGCAGTTCCAAGACAAGGGGGCCTGGAAGGCCACGCTAACGACGAACAACCCGCGTCTGAATCAGGCAGGCAAGAGGATCCTCGGTCTGGAACGGGTTTTCCAGACGAGAGTGTTCCAAGGCAACATCTGGGGCCTCAAGTGGACGGACAACGACATCGGTCCGAAGGGGGTCTTCCCGCAGTATTTTCAATGGAACGGTGAACAATGCGTGGCCGTGTCGGCCGCGAACGTGCCTCCCGAGACGCGACTGCGGGAACAAGAGTTCGTCCTTGCAGGGCCGGGCGCCCCCTACACCTCGCCGGCAGCCGGGGCTTGGATCCGGCCGGGCCCAAAACTCGGACCGTTCACAGTGCAGCTTGCCGATGGTTCCGTGGTGACGTACTACTGGTACCGTTTCGTCGATCAGCCGTCGTTCCAACAGTATGGCTGGAGCGAGACGAAGAAGGCGAAGTTGCAGGCCCTGGTCGAGAGAGTTCACGCCTCTTGGCCCATCGACCGGGACTACATGCCGCCCCTGAAGCACGGAAAACTGGTCGCCCTGGATCCGGCTCTATTGGTCACGCCCCCCAAGGGGCTCGAGACAGGATACGTTCCCATCGTCACGCGCCAAGAACGCGGAAGTCGGCCGCGTGCCAAGGGCCTGTAAAACGACAAGCTGGGCGATCTCATGGAACCCAACGAAGCAAGGCGCCCCTGGGCTCCATGAAGAATATCCTCGACAAGGCGTGACTTTGAGGTTGGGGCTGTCCCATTTTCGCGCTCCTTCGCCGCGAACCGCCAACGAGAGTTCCAGGGCACATCGTCTTGTCACCAGGGTTCTGCCTCTCGCGGGCCTTGCTGCCGACGTGGTGTCGAGTGGCTGCCGATCCATGAATCGCCTATGATGGTCTCGGCACGTGGCCCTCGCCCGGAGAAGAGCGGCGGGCGGGGGTCTGTTCCCTTGGTTCGGTCATTGCGCGACAAGGAGAGCACAGATGGTTTATCCCAGAAGACGATCGGACGTGCGGCGGGGTCGGCTTTGGGTTGGTCTTGTCCTGGCGATACTCTTTGCCGGTCCTACCGCGGCCGGCGCTTCGGAAGGCGAAACGGCCTTGAGACCATTGGGCGTGCGCCAAGGCGTCTGCGTCGTTCTCGGACTGCCAAAGGCCGATCAAGGCGGATTCGTCACCGACCTGGTCAAGGCAAGCCAACTGGTGGTGTATTTCCAGTCGCCCCATGGCGACGAAGTCGCCGCGGTGAGAAAGAGCGCGGAGGAGGCTCACCTGCTGGGAAGCCGGATCTTCGCGGACCGCGGCGCTTGGGACTCACTGCATCTAGCCGACAATCTGGCGGATGCGATCCTGGTCGCCCCCGCGGCGCATGGGGCCGTTTCCCGAGATGAGCTTTTGCGAGTGCTTCATCCGCAAGGGAGGGCGGTCTTTTCCGGGCGCGACGGGAGTGCCGGGGCGGTAATTGTCAAGCCGTTTCCCCAGGGGATCGACGATTGGAGCTATCCGCACCACGGTCCGGACAACAATCCCCAGTCCGCCGACCGAACGGCCCGGGCGCCGTACATGACGCAGTTCCTTGCCGAGCCGAAGTTCTGCCCTTCGCCCGCGGTGACCGTGGCGGCCGGCGGGAGGCTCTTCAGGGCGTGCGGCCATCTGGCCCATCAGGCAAACCAGAACGCGATGCTGAACACGTTATTGGCCGTCAATGCCTATAACGGCACCATCTTGTGGAAGCGGCCGCTCAGCGAGGGCTTCATGGTGATGCGAAACACGATCATCGCCACGCCGGAAACGCTGTACCTGGCCGACGACCGCTCCTGCAAACTTCTCGACGCGGCGACCGGCGAACTCCGAGGCGAGATCACGTCCCCTGATCCCGCGGTCGATGGCACGGTTTGGAAGTGGATGGCCCTGGACAAGGGCATTCTCTTTGCTTTGCTCGGGGGCGAGGAATTCAAAGCGCCCGTGCTTCGCTCGGACGGGACCGGACTGGGCAGTTGGCCGCGGGCGAATTGGCCGGGCTTCGATTATCCCGAGCCGAGAACCGCCTGGGCGCAGGGGCGCACCCTGGTCGCCATCGACGTAACCACCCGCAAACTGCTCTGGCGACACCGCGAGCAGGATCTGGTGGACGGCCGTGCCGTGTGCATGGCCAAGGGGCGCATCTACTTCCTCAGCCCGGAGAGATTCCTCGCTTGCCTCAAGGCCGACACCGGCCAAGTCGTCTGGAGGACTACCGATCCTGAACTGCTCAAAGGCATTGGCCCGCTCTTTGCGAAACAGCCGACATGGACGGGCCTCTCGCCGTTTCCCTACGTCAAGTGCAACGACAAGTTCCTCTTCTTTTCCGGGCCGCGCATCCCCCGGGTGGTTGCGGTGTCGGCGGCCGATGGCAGGCTTCTTTGGCGTAAAGAGGTTCCCATGAGCGACGGCGGCAGCGTTCATCTGCTGCTGCGCGACGATGCCTTGTACGCCGTGGGGGAATCCGCCCCAGACGCCGCCTACCGCATCGAGTACGAGACCGGCCGAGTTCTCTCCCGGTTCCTCGGTCGGCGCGGCTGCACGATTGCCACCGGCACGGTCGACAGTATTTTCTACCGGGCACCCGAGGGGACGGTTCGCTTCGACCTGGCCACGGCCAGCCCGAAGCATATCGCGCCCGTGCGTCCGCCCTGCTACGAGGGCGTGATTGTTGCCGACGGGCTGTTGCACTGGGGCGCGTGGAAGTGCAGTTGCCCCTTGTCGCTCTATGGCCACGTTTGCCTTGCCCCGGCAGGGGATTTCGCGAAACGGTCCGCCACGGGGCCGGCACGCCTGGAACCCGGCCCAGGCGACGTGGCCAAGGTCCAAGCGTTCCCGGTGCTACCCGGCGACTGGCCGACCTATCTGGGCGACAACGCTCGCAGCGGCGTCACACAGGTCTTTCTGCCCAAGCGCGTGGCGCGGCGATGGACTTATGGACTGCCCCGCGGCGTGCGCCCGACTGCGCCGATTGTGGCCGGCGGAGTCGTGTTCTTCGGCGACGACCGCGGGGTTGTCCATGCCGTCGGCGCCGACGATGGGTCGGTGCGCTGGCGGGCCCATACGGCCGGGGCGATCTTCTTCCCACCCGCCCTCTGGCAAGGCCGCCTCTACGCGGGTTCCGCCGACGGCCGAGTGTACTGCTTCGAGGCGGCCACGGGCCGATTGCTCTGGCGCTTTCGGGTTGCGCCGGCCGAGCGATGGATCCCCGTTTACGGCAAGCTGATGTCGACCTGGCCGGTGGCGGGTGGGGTGGTCGTGGCCGACGGCGTCGTCTACGCTGCGGCCGGTATCGCCCACTACGACGGCACGTACGTCTACGCCCTCGACGCCGCAAGCGGCCAAGTCAAATGGTGCAACGATTCCTCGGGCAGGCTTTCGCGCGAGGTGGATTGCGGCATCAGCCTCCAGGGCAATCTCTACGTGGCGGACGGGGAACTGCAATTCGCCGGTGGGAGCAAGTACGAGACAGCCCGGTACGACCTGAAAACCGGCCAATGCCTCAATCGGCCCGATCACAGCGTGGTATCCCGGTTTCGCACGGCGTTCTATCCGTACTATCCCGAGTACGGCCGCTACCTGTCGCTCGCGCACACGCTGCCCGACGGCAGCGCCTTGGTATACCAAGCCAGCTACGACGGCAGCCGGCACACGGCTCTGACGCTGCTGGCGGGGGCGAAGCCGGGCACCGCCGGAACCGGCAAGCCGGAGACGCGATCGCCGCTTGCGCCCGGCGAGACGGCGAAGCGCCCCGCCGTGTGGACCGACAAGTCCGGGCGCCGCTATAATGCCCTGATCGTCGCTTCGGGGGCGATCCTGGCCGCCGGACACCGCGGGTCGGGCGCGAACGAAGCGGCATCCTTGACGGCCATTGACATTGCCAAGGGCGCCACCCTCTGGGAAATTGCCCTTCCGGCCGCCGCCGTGCGGGCAGGGGCGGCCGTGGATCATCAAGGCAGAATCGTCGTGGCCTCGGAAAACGGACAAATCCTGGCGTTTGCGGGCGAGTGACCAGCGGCGTGCGCCGACAAGTACACGGAGTCCGAGCATGAAAATGGCGGTAGTGACCCTATCGTGCGCGTTGTTTCTGGCAACATCCCTCCCGGCCGCGGAACGGCGCGAGACCTCGCTGGATGTCGTAAAGCCTCGCGTGCCGGACAAACTCTGCCGCGTGTCTCTGAACGACCAGGAACTCGGCGGAGAAATCGACCGCCGCATCCGAAACCTGATCTACAACAACTACATGGTGATCGATCTGGACGGCAAGTGGCTCAACCACTTCCGCAACCGCACGGACCGTGCCGGCCGAAGCCACGTGTACTACGGGATTGGCAAGGTCTTCGACGCCGGCAGTCTCTTTGCGGCCTACACGGGCGACCCGAAAGTCGCCGCGCGCACGCAGTACATCATCGACGAGTTGGTGAAGTCCCGCGATGCCGACGGGTATCTTGGGTTCTGGAAGGTTGAACCCGAAAACCGTCAAAACCACATCAACTGGATCCTCCACGAGCAGGAGTACATCACCCTGGCGCTGGTGCGCAATTACCGCTGCACGGGCAATCCCCAATCGCTTGCCCACGCGAGGATCATGGGCGACTACATCCTCAAGACGTTTCCCACCCCGCAGAATCCGTGCTACGACCCCGGAGAAATCTGCACGGCGGGCTTGCCGGAAGCCATGCTGGAGTTATACCGCGCGACCGGCGACCCGCGTTACCTCGACTTTGCGGCCGACGTCCCGCACGGAAACCACCACGGCGAGGTGGAGCTAGCGTCGCTGCGCACCTGGGAGCAGGATTTCAGCCGCCCGCCGCGACATGTCTACGTCATGCTCGCGCGATGCTACGCCCAGACCGAACTGTACCGCCTGACCGCCGAGC
>JANLFZ010000458.1 GCA_024653385.1 Thermoguttaceae bacterium
GCCAGCGGAGTCTTGCTCGGCTCGGCGCGGTGGAAATCACCCTGGCCGCCGCCGGATCGACTCGACCTGATCGCCGAAAAACTCGATGCGCACCGGGTCGAACCAGTCGGAGGCGAACACGTCGAGAATTCCACCGCGAAGCGACACCTCGCCGGGAAGCTCGACCGCCGACGTGGCGTGGAACCCGTTGTCCACCAGCCACTTCATCAGGTCGCGGAGGTCTATCTCCTCGCCGACGCGAATCGTGCGCGTCAGGGCAGCCAGCCGGCGGCGCTCGGGAACCGGCTGAAGCAGGGCCTGGATGTTCGTGACGACGAGCTTGGGGGGGTCGCGCGCCAGCAGGGCCTTCAGCAGCCGCGTCCGGTCGCCCGCGACGTCGTCGTGCAGAACCCGTTCGCCAGGGAGCGTTTCCCAAGCCGGAAATCGCTCGGGGGTGATCTTGGTGAACAGCCCCAGATCGTCGACCAGTTCGTCGGCGTCGTCGGCGGTCGGGCAGACGACCACCAAGGGCGCGGGCGCGTGAGCCGCCAGGGCCGCGGCCACCAGCGCGCACGACGACCCCCAGACTCCGTCCAGCGTGGCGGCATGTCCTGCGAGCAGACTGGCCACCACGTCGGAGAAGCCTTCTTGCAGTTCCAAGCGGCGGACCAGTTCCAGCAACCGATCCGACGCGCTGGCGGCCGTCTCAGCGCGTGTTGGCATCACTCCGGAGGATTATACGCCCCAAGGCGAAACGGCGGAAGGCGAACCGCGCCGGGCTCGGCTTGGTCGTAACCGTTCGCAAGCCGGGGACCGGCTCGGCTTGAGGGCCGTGGTCACCCCCGGCGGTGCGCTCTGGCTCACTGCACCGGCAGAGCGCCGGCATCGCGAAGACCGTTCAACACGAACTGGACCGCGATGGCGGCCAGGATCAAGCCCAAGACCCGGCTGAACACGTGAATGCCGGTCTTGCCCAAGGCCCGATACAGCGGCTGCGCCAACAGAAGAGTGCCGTAGATTGCGGCGCCGGTCACGAAGATCGCGCCGTAGACCACGGCCACTTCGGCCGCCGTGGTGGCGCGGCTCAAGAGCATGGTGACGGTGGACAGGGCGGCCGGGCCGGCCAGCATGGGCACGGCCAGCGGCGTAATGGCCACATCGTCCTTGGCGAAGGCCTCGTTGACCTCGCCCGGGCCCTCTTGCGTCAGCCTCTGCGCCCGCATCATGTCGAGGGCGACCAGGAACAGGATCAGCCCTCCCGCGATCTGGAACGCGGGCATCGTGAGGCTGAAAAGCGAAAACAGGGCCTTTCCGGCCGCCGCGAACAACGCGAGTACCGCCGTTGCCGCCAGGGCCGCGCGCCGAGCCGTGCGTCGGTGCTGCGACCGATCGACATCGCCGGTCATCGCAAGATATGCCGGAAGTGCACCCAAAGGATCGACCACGAAGAGTATCGAGGCAACAGCCGTCAGGGCAAAGTCGAGCATCGGAACCTGGGCAGGCGTTCTGGGCAACCGCGCGCATCGCACGAGGATAGACTACCGATTTCGCGCAGCGCGGGCGAGTCGCCCGCGCCGCGGTTTGCCAATCCGGCAGGTGGTCGTCGAGCGACGCCGAATGGACTATTTGGGGGATTTGGGCGGGCTCCGCTTGCGAGGCTTGGGGCGCTCCTCGGGCTCGTCGCCGGTCTTCAGCTCGCGGAAGGGCTTCTTGGCCTTGTAGCTGTCGAGTTCCTTCTGAAGCGCCTCCTTCTGGTCGTCGCGTCCCAACTCGATCGCCTTCTGGGACCATTTCATGGCGGTGGCGAAGTCGCCCGACTCGGCGTAGGCCGCGCCCAGGGTGCTGAGGATGTGGGCCTGTTGGTAGTCGGTCAGCTTGCAGGCCCGCTCGGCCAGTTCGATCGCCCGCTTGCCGTTGCGCAAGTGATCGAAGGGCGAGGTGGCCAGGACCCAGGCGAAGTTGTTGAGGATCCCCGAGTCGTCCGGACGAAGCTTTAGCGCCTTCTCGTAGTCGGCGATGGCCTCGGCGTGCTTTCCGATGCCGAGATAGGTATCGGCCCGGCCGCGCAGGGCCGAAAAGTTGCCGGGGTCCTTCTCGAGGATACGGGAGAAGATTTCGATCGTCTTTTCGTGTTTGCGATCGAGGCTGTATAGGTACGCCAGTTGGATGCGGCTATCGACGTCGTCGGGGGACTTGGCCAGCAGTTCCTCGATCTGCCGGATCGCGTCGGCGTATTTGCCCTGGTCGGCCAACAGGCCGGCGCGGAACCGCATGGCCATGTCGAGGCCGGGTCGCAGGCGCAGCACCGCGTCGACGTCGGCCAGGGCCTTGTCGTCCTCCTCGCGCTGGCGGTAGACGTTCGCCCGCAGCAACAGCACCACGGGATTTCCGGGATCGCGGCGGTCGGCCTCGTTGAGGTCGTCGAGGGCGGCCTGGAGGTTCTCCTGCATTTCGTGGACGCGTGCTCGTTCGACCAGCGGCCCGACCGAATCGGGGTCGAGCTTCAGCGCGCGGTCGAGCAGGGCCAGGGCCTCGTCGTAGCGCTTGAGGCGTCCCAGGGTCGCCGCTTTCGCCTCGAGGGTTTCGGGATGCCGGGGATCGATCGCCAGCGCGGCGTCGAAATCGGCCAGCGCCTGCTCGAACTTCCCCTGCTGGGCGTGGAACATGCCGCGCGCCCGCAACGGCGAGGGGTCGCCCGGGGCGGCCTGGGCCGCCTGGTCGAGGTCGGCGAGCTTCTTGGCGGGGTCCTTCTGGAGCGCGGCGCGGATCAAGAGGGCCTGGGCCTTCAGCGGCGAGTCCTGCTGGTTGACCTCGATCGATCGATCGAGGGCCTCGGCCGCCCGCTTCGCATCGCCCCCGGGCAGAAGGTGCAACTGGGCGATGCGGAAGTAGGCCTCGGGCTGCTTCGGATCAAGCTTCACCGCGCGCTCGAGGTCTTCCAACGCCCGCTCGCGAAAAGCCGGCCACTTGGGGTCGCTACGGTCCTCGAACACCATCCGGGCCACTTGGGAACCCCGCTGGATGAGCGTCGCGCTGAGCAAGAGGTTGGCTTGTTCGGCGCTATCTTGATCGAGCCCTTTCTTCAGTGCGCTCTCGCACAGCCGGATCACTTCGCCCAGGTCGGTCAACGTCTTGGCTTCGAGCTTCAACTCCCTGGCCTTGACCAAGTCGTCCTGCCCGTCCTGTTGGGCAAGAAGCGAGTCTCCGCCGAGTCCCCAGCCGACAACCAGCGCCAACATCACCACGTACAGAGTCCGTAGCATCGCAGAGCACTCCGTTTGCAATCCTTGATCCATCTTCAATCCCCAATCCCTTCTCAATACAACGCCAAGGCCAGCTTTCGGCGATAGGTGCTGGTCAACTCGCTGTCCGGGCCGAGCAGATGGAAGAGAAAGACCATCAACTCGCGGGCCTGCTCGCCCGCGCCGCGGCGGTCGCGATGGACGATTTGCAGGCAAATCTCCATCGCCTCTTCGTGCTGGCCTGCGGCAGCCAGGGCCCGGGCCAATTGCAGTTGCAGCGCGAGGTTCTCCGGGTCGGCGGCCGCGGCGGCCCGCGCCGATTCCACGCCGCCGGCCTGGAGGGCCTGAGTATGCAAGACGATTTCGGCCTGGAGCCGTTCGCCCTCGGCATCCAGCGCCCCGAGATCGGCCAGTTCGTCGATAATCTGGCGGGCCTCGTCGATCCGGCCGTGGGCCAGCACGGTCCGCGCCAGCCCGATCCGGGCGGCAATCTCGTTCGGCGAGAGTTCCAAGGCCTTGCGGTAGGCCGCTTCGGCCGCCGACGGATCGGTTCGTTCGAGCTTGCGGGCCTGGGCGGTCAGCACTTCGGCCTCGCTGGGAAGAACCTGTTGGAGCCACTGGCGAACCTGGGCCTCGGAGAGCAACCCCTGGAAATGATTCACCACCGCGCCGTTGCGCAGCGCGAAGACCGTCGGCACCACCTCCACGCCGAACGCGGCGGCCAGTTCCGGCATCTGTTCCGTATTGGCCTTGACCAGCACGAACCGGCCCTGGTGCTCGTCCGCCAGTCGTTCGAGGATCGGGGCCAACGCCCGGCAGGGCGCGCACCACGAGGCCCAGAAGTCGACCACCACCGGCACGGTTTTCGAGCGCTCGAGAACATCCTCTTGGAATTTCTCGGAGCTGGTCTCGACGATCCATGGCGATGGAGCCATAGCGATGCCCTTTCGTGCTGGCGGCCTTTCCCGCCATTCTAGCAGGGTCTTTTCGCTGACACCATCCGGGGAGGAGAAACGCCGGATCGTTGTGGTTTCCGCAAGGTATTGCCAGTTCACTCATTGAGGCGGCCGTCAGGGGCGTCCAGGGCCGAGCGAACCGCGCGTGGGGCCCGCTCGACCCCTGGACCGCGCAAGCGGGTTCTGCCACTCGTGCCGAAGATGAGGGATATTCCCTCAATGCCTCCCCGGTGGCCTGCCGATGCTGATGGTAACGAAGCGTGTCGGCGTGCATCGCCGGTCGCACGCTGCGGCAAGGCTCTCTGCTTCACATGGAAGGGGGGACGTTCATGATCCGCCGGACCATCCTCGCGCTGCTGGTGGCAGCCGCGTTTTCCGCCGTGTTTTCCGGCACCCAAGTGCAGGCCGAACAAGCTTTTGGGCGCCAGTGGGGGCGGACCTACGCCACTCAAGACTGGAACCGATTCTATCATTACCCGTACGTGTACTACCCCCAGAACTTCTGGGGGACTGAATACTACCGCAGTTCGGAAGACCTCTACTTCCGCTATCCCCCGGAGATGCGGATCCCCGTGTACAACATGCGGTGGTTCAACTACTACCCCGAAGAGCGCCGCTACCACAGCGGGCACCACTTTATCCTCGACGTGTTCTGATTCTCAAAAGGCTACTGCCTGGAAATCAGGCCGAAGTCGAGTCCGAAGACCACGACGACCAGTCCGAGGATGAAGAGCAAACCGAGGTAGGTGAGGATCGTCTGCACCCGTTCGTTCGGCGCCCGGCCGGTGATTCCCTCGTACGCGAGAAACACCATGTGGCCGCCGTCCAACAAGGGGATCGGCAGGAAGTTCAGCACGGCGAGGTTGGCCCCGATGATCGTCAGGAAGATCAACAGGTCGGCCAACCCCTTGGCCGCCGAGTG
>JANLFZ010000044.1:0-6176 GCA_024653385.1 Thermoguttaceae bacterium
CGGGATCCCGCCGCTGCCGGCGGTTCTGTCGGCCGCCGGATACGAAACGTGGCACGCGGGCAAAGGGGGGAACGAGTACCAAGCGGGGCTGGCCGCGTTCGACACCAGCCTTGTCATGAACGATCCCGGGAACGAACGGGCCGGTTCGAGCCAGCGCCACGCCGACGCGGCGATTCGCTTCCTCCGGCAGCGTTCCAAGGACCGCCCCTTCTATGTCTACCTCGCGCCGCCGGTGCCGCACGACCCGCGCATCGCCCCGAAAGAGTTCATGGATAGATACGACCCGGCGACCATCCCGCTTCCGCCGGCCTTCTTGCCGCTTCACCCGTGGGATAACGGAGAAATGACGGTCCGCGACGAACTGCTCGCGCCGTTTCCACGCACTCCGGACGACACCAAGCGCCAACTGGCCGAGTACTACGCGTGCATCACCTGCCTCGACCACCATGTGGGCAGGATCTTCCAGGCGCTCGCCGAGACCGGCCAGCTCGACAACACCATCGTGGTCTTTACCGGCGACAACGGCTTGTCGCTCGGCGAGCACGGCCTGTTCGGCAAGCAGAATCTGTACGAATTCGGCGGGATGCACGTGCCGTTCGTTATCGCCGGCCCAGGCGTCCCCCAAGGCAAGAGCGACGCCCTGGTCTATCTCATGGACCTCTTCCCCACGTTCTGCGACCTGGTGGGAGCGCCCGTGCCCGATGGTGTCGAAGGCAAGAGCCTCAAGCCCATTCTCGAAGGCCGCCAGAAGAAGATCCGCGACGCGCTATACACCGGCTATCGGGACTGCATGAGGGCCGTGCGCGACGACCGCTGGAAGCTGATCCGCTACCCGCTGGTCGATCGCACGCAGCTTTTCGATCTCCAGAACGATCCGCACGAACTCCGAAATCTGGCCGACAAACCCGAGTTTGCCGCGAAAGTCGCCGAAATGACGGCACTCCTCGAACGCCAGATGCGAGCTTACGGCGACACCGTGCCGCTACGGGTTGCCAATCCGAAGCCGGCCGCGTGGACCCCGCCTCCGACGCCGAAACCCAAGTAGCCGGCAGTCCGCACGGGCGGCGCAAAGGCTTGCCACGTCAACCAAGAAAGACCCGCCGACAACGCCCGCCAACAGGTCTGACCAGTGGGCGATGGCCGACTCGAACGGCCGCCCTCCTCGGTGTAAGCGAGGCGTTCTGACCAACTGAACTAATCGCCCGCCACGATTGATATCGTATCAGACCGTGACGCAGAGCGTCAATGGAACCGTAGCCCTATTCGGTCAGAATCCTCGTAACCGTTCACGGGGACCGTCCCCGTAAACGGCTACCCTGACCGCTAGACGCCCCGCGCGGCAACGATGTCGTTGCGTGCCGCCCAGAGGCCCAGGTCATGGCGGTTGATCGCCGCGGCCATGAGGTCGGGGAACTTGTCGGGCGTGCAGGCGAAGGTGGGCGCGCCCAAGCCGGCCAGGGTCGCCGCGGAGCGCTCGTCGAAGCAGGGCGCCCCGTCGTCGTTCAGCGCCAAGAGGCAGATGACCTGAACGCCCGAACCAACCATCGCGGCAATGCGGCCGTGCATCTCGGCCTGGTTGCCGCCCTCGAACAGATCGGTGATCAAGACGAAGATGGTCTGGGTGGGCCGGGTGATGAGCTGCTGGCAGTACGCGACCGCGCGATTGATGTCGGTGCCGCCGCCGAGTTGCGTGCCGAACAAAAGGTCCACGGGGTCCTTCAGATCGTCGGTCAAGTCGACCACGGCGGTATCGAAGACGACCATCCGCGTGCGCACCGCGCGAATGGTGGCCAACACGGCGCCGAAGATGCCTGAATAGACCACCGACGTGGCCATCGAACCGCTCTGGTCGACGCAAAGGACAATGTCGCGTAGCGCGCTGCGCTTGTGTCCCCAACCCACGAGCCGTTCGGCGATGATGGTCTTCCGGTCGGGCTGGTAGTTTCGAAGGTTCTTGCGGATCGTGCGGTCCCAGTCGATCTCCTTGGGGCGCGGCCGGTTGGTGCGCGACGACTTGTTGAGGCTGCCGCGAACGGCCTGGCGGAGCGGGTTGGCGAGCTTCTTCTCCAACTCGTCGACGACCTTGCGCACGACCTGCCGGGCCGTTTCTTTGGTCTTCTTGGGGATGACTCGCGACAGCGACAAGAGCGTGGCCACGAGGTGGACGTCGGGCTCGACCGCTTCGAGCAGCTCGGGTTCCATGAGCATCTGCCGCAGGCCGAGGCGTTCCAGGGCATCGCGCTGCATGACCCGGACCACGCTCGTCGGAAAGTGCTTGCGGATGTCGCCCAACCAGCGGTGGACGCTCGGGCACGAACTGCCCAACCCGGCCTGCCGGTCGGAACTGTACAAAGCCGCCAGCACGCGGTCCATGCCGAGATCCTCGCCGGTCAGTTCGCCACAGGACTCCTGGGCGTCCTGGCCAAGGACCAATCGCCATCGCCGCAGCCGTTCGTTGTGATCGACCGCCATCGCAACCAGCCCCCTCAGATCGCGCGATTGCCCAACGGGTCTTCTCCGAGAATTCCTGAACCCGCGGGCATTCTAATGCGGGCGGCGGGGCGGCAGCAAGTGGGTTGGCAAGAGGTAGGTACGCCAAGGCGGCTTTCACTTCGCCTGGGCCATTGCCCGGGCTGGGGTGAGCAGGCCGCGCGGCTCTGTACCCTGCTCGTACGCCGTGATGTTGGCTAGGGTTTCGCGCGCGATGGCCTCGAGGGCATCGCGGGTGAAGAACGCCTGATGCGAGGTGACGATGACGTTGGGGAACGTCAAGAGCCGCGAGAACACGTCGTCCTGAATCACGCGGTTCGAGAGGTCCTCGAAGAACAGATCGGCTTCCTCCTCGTACACGTCGAGACCCAGCGCGCCGATCTTGCCCGACTTCAGCGCGCGAACCACGGCCCGGGTATCGACCAGCGCGCCGCGGCTCGTGTTGATCAGCATCACGCCGCGCTTCATGCGCGCCAGGGCCTCTTCGTTGATCAGGTGATAGGTCTCGGGCACGAGGGGGCAGTGCAGGGTGACGAGATCGGACTGTGCGAACAGTTCGTCGGTCGTCACGTAGCGCCCGCCGAAGGCCTCGATCGCCGGGTTGCGCGCCAGGTCATACGCGAGCACGCGGCACCCGAAGCCGGCGAGAATCTGGGCCACGATCGTGCCGATCTTGCCGGTGCCTACCACTCCCGCGGTGCGGCCGTGAAGATCGGACCCCAAGAGCCCTTCGAGCGAGAGGTTCCCCTCGCGCACGCGGAGGTACGCCTTGTGCAACTTGCGGCACAGTGCGAGGATCAGCCCCACCGTGTGCTCGGCCACCGCGTGCGGCGAATAGGCGGGAACTCGCGTCACGGTGAACCCCAACTGTTCGGCCGCCATGAGGTCCACATGGTTGAAGCCTGCCGATCGCAGGGCGATCAGCTTGGTCCCATTACGGGCCAACATCAAGAGCACCTGGGCATCGAGCTGATCGTTGACGAACGCGCAGATCGCGGGAAAGCCATCGGCGAGCCTTGCGGTCTGGGGCGTCAGGCGGGGTTCGAGAAACGTCAGGTCGTGCCCGTGCGCGGCATTGGCTGCCGCGAGGAACTCCCGATCGTACGACTTCGTGCTGAACACCGCGACTTGCATGGCGCAGGCTCACTATAGACTTCACAATGGTCCCATGCATTATTGCCGCCGAAGGCCCCGTGGCAAGCGGACCTGACAGACCTCGGAGATCCGAGCCGACTCGGCGCTCCCGATCCATCGTCCCGGTCGAAATGGGCGGCGCGCGGTAAGCACCCACGGAGAGTACCCCATTTTCGCAGCGAAGCCCGCGAAACATGGGACTGTCCCCTTCCAGGCGTCAAAACGGCGTTTCAAAGGGTCCAGCCGGCCCGGTACTCGCGGTGCAAATAGCGGTTGGCCGCCTCGTCGTTGGTCACCTTCAGGTTGGGGCCGTCCCACAAGAGCTTCTTCTGGGCCCGCAGCGCCACATTGCCCAACAGGCACACCTCGGTGAGCAAGCCGGAGTGGTCGACGAAGTTCGAACCGGCCGGCGGCCCGCCGCGGCAAGCATCGACCCATTCTTTGTAGTGGCCGACCGACCGCGGGATGCGCTGGGGCGGCCGGCCGTAGGCCTTCTGGCGCGACTCGGGGATCAGCCGGTGCCCCATCAGCGTTCCCTTGTCGCCCAGGTAGATGACGTCGTCCATGCCGCGGTTGGGCTCCAGGTCGCGCGGCCGGGGCGGTTTCAGTCCGCCGTCGTACCAGGTCAGCGTCACCGGCGGCAAGTCGCCTCGGGCGGGGAATTCGAACCGGGCAATGACTCCCAAGGGATAGATTTCCGGATCCATCTTCGTCGAGCACGCCTCGACACTCGTGGGGTGCCCGAGCTTCAGGGCCTTGAAGACCGTCGAAAGCTTGTGGCAGCCCAAATCGCCCAAGAGGCCCGTGCCGAAATCCCACCAATTGCGCCAAGTCCAGGGCGTGTAGGCGGAATGATAGGGGCGCTGGGGCGCCGGGCCGAGCCACAGGTCCCAGTCGAGCCCGTCGGGAACCGGGGGCGTTTCCTTCGGACGCCCCTCCCACGTCGGCCAGGCCCAGAACCTCGCCGGCGACCACACCTGCACCTCGTGGACCGCGCCGATGGCCCCGTCCCAGATCATCTCGCAAACCAAGCGAGCCTCCTGCGATGCCTGGCCCTGATTGCCCAGTTGCGTCGCGACCTTGGCCTTGCGAGCCGCCTCGGTGATTTGCCGAGCCTCGAACACCGACCACGAAAGCGGTTTCTCGCAATAGACGTGCTTCCCGCGCTTCAGGGCCGCCATCGCGATCACCGCATGCGCATGGTCGGGCGTGGCGATCATGACGGCATCGACATCCACCTCGGCCAGCAACTGACGATAGTCGGCGTAGGCCTTGCACCCGCGGTACTTGCCCGAGGTCTTGTCCTGGGCGTAGCGGGCCTCGACTTGGCGGCGCGCCGGCTCGCGTCCGGCCGTCCGTTGCTCTTTGCCTTGGGTCCAATTCCACGAGAGATAGCCGCCACTCTCGCGGTTGACATCGCAGACCGCGACGATTTGGACTTCCGGGTACTCCTGAAAGGTGGCGAGATTCTGGAGCCCCTGCCCCCCGGTGCCGATGCCGGCCAAGGTGAGTTTCTCGCTCGGCGCGACGTGGCCTTCGCCTCCCAGCACGTGCCGCGGCACAATCGCCAACGCCCCGGCCGCTGCCGCCACGAACCGCCGACGCGAGACTCGAACCCGGGTGGGCTGCGTGTTACGAGAACCCCGTTGGGACTCGACCATGACGATTTCCTCCAAAGAACCAGCACGCGTGGGATTGGCAAGACCGACCGGCGATATGGCGGACACGAGGGCCATGCGTCCAGGTCGCCGCCATCATAGCACCCGGCGCGCGGGGTCGAAAGGCACTCGCGGTACCCATAGACGGGGTAGCCGGAGAACTTGGACCGACGAGGCCCCGGGGGCGGGCAACCGCCCGGGCCACCCGGTCCTTCGGCCGTGCCGGCCACGTCGGCAACCATCGCCGGGGAAACGAGGGGTTAGGCTGTTCCGTACTTGCGCACCAGGGCCGCGTTTTCGGCCGGCTGGTCGCTGAACTTGTCGTAGATGCCGACGATCACGGCGTCCGTGGGTTTGATCCCCGCGAAGGTCTCGCGGAACGCCTGTTCGACCCAGTCCTTCCGTTCGGAGAGCCGGCCGGCGGCCAGGATCTTGAACGCCAGGCAAGGCCGTTTCGTCTGGCGCATGGCTTGGTACATGCGCGGGGGGTCGCTGGTAAGGTAGACTTCGCCCACGGGAATGGGCACGTGCCCCAAGAGTTTCTCGAGATCGGCGGCGCTGCGATGGCGCTCGTAGACGCAGGTCATGTAGTAATCGAGGTCCCAGCCCTTCGATTCGATGGCGTCGACCACGGCCGGCATGTGGGTCGACACGCCCACCAACAGGCCCGCGTCGCGGATCCGCTTGAGGAAGTCGTGGACCTTGTCGAGCTGGCCGGTCTTGAAGAGGTGGTCGGTCACCTCGCCGTGATGGGCCACGCCGATGCAACCGCCGCGCGCCAGCGTCTTCAGCACGTCGGGATTGCCCGCCTCGATCGACAAGAAGTGCATCTTTCCCCCCTCGTCGAGAAAGCGGCGATACAGATCGTAGTTCCCGTGGCCCATCACGGCGAGG
>JANLFZ010000044.1:6186-13084 GCA_024653385.1 Thermoguttaceae bacterium
TGCCCACCTCCTGGCAGCGGCGCAGGGTCTTGAGGATCTGCTCGGGCGTGTAGTAACGCCGCATCTCATGGTTGACGAATACCGACAGGTGCGATCCGGCGTTGAAGCAATTCGCACCGCAGATCAGGCGCGAGACGGCGTGCGGCCCGAGCTTGATCTGGGGCATCGGCTTGGGCTGGGGCTCGGCGGCGCCGGCGTGCTGGCCGGCCATCCACGCGATCGGCACCCCGCCGAGGGCCTTGAGGAACTCGCGCCGGCCGCCGTCGCGGCCGACTCGCCGGTCGGAACGATCTGGGGAGGAATCGGTTCGGCCCATGCATTCTCCTCGCATCAAGAGTTCTCTCACCACGAAACGACGGACCCGCCCCTCGCGCGAGGCGGCGCACGTCTAGGCGATCTTCAGCCAATCCAGTCCGATCTTCTTCAGGGCATATCCCACTTCGCGCAAGTAGTCGCCGTAAGCGACCAGCCAGTGGAAGCCTCGCGTCTCGTCGGCCAGCCGCTCCCAATCGCCGAGGATGCGCAAGTCGAGTTGCGTGCGGCAGATGGGGTAGAACGGCGTGTCGAAGATCTCGGCCGCGAAGCCGAGCCAGCGCTTGCCGGCGAAGTCGGGGTCGAGCACGGTAATCGTCTGCCCGCGGCGCATCTCGACCTTCGTGGCCGCGCCGAAGTCCGACTCGTAGTGCGTCAGCACGCGCACCGGTTCAAGCCGCGAGCCATCCATCCGGCGCGGCGCGGTGCAGTGCGAAACGGTCAGCACGCCGTCGTGGGGCATCGACGGATTGCAGAGGAACACCGGTTTGCCCGAGATCGCGTGCAAGAGCAAGCCCGCGGGAATGGCCACGAAGTCCGACTCGCAGAAGGCCGGGCAGCCCTCGTCGTTCAGGAGCGTCAGGGGCAGACAGGCCGTGGTCTCCGAGACCGGCATGATCGTGCTCATGCAGTTGTTGATCGTGATGGCGTCGGCATCTGCCTCGGCCACCAGGTCGCGGAAGACCTCGGTCAGAACGAAGGCCTTTTCGTAGAACTCGCGGGTGGTTTCGAGGCTCACTCCGTCGGCCCGCAAATACGCCTCGGCCTCCTGGCCGGCCCGCCGGACGAGGGCCTCGTCTTGCCGGGCCTTCAGGATGCGTTGGCCCAGTTCGGCGTAACTGACCGGCACGATCTCGAACTTCCACACGGCCTGGGCGCGGCCGGGGGCCTCCTTGCCGTCGGCGCCCCAGCCAGCCGCGCCGCCGACCGCCACGATCCGCCTGCCCAGCGTGTTCTTCAACCCGGCCAGCGCCCGCAGGCGCCAGAGCAACTCGCCGTGGTCGTCGACGACGATGTCGCGCACGTCCATCCCGGGCTGGCCGAACGCGTCGCGGGTTTTGCGCAGGAAATGGGTGTGCGCCCCGATGTACATGTAGTACAGCGGCCCCGAGCGGTGCCGAACGAACATCAGGTTCCATTTGTCGGGCCGGGCGAGGGCCTCGAGCACCGGCCGGTTCCGCCGCGCGGCGTACATGATCAGGGCGTCGTAATCGCCTTGGGCGGCGGCGGTCGCCTGCTCGACGGTCCGCACGGTCACAAGCGGCCGGACTTCCATCGGGAAATCGGCACGAGCGGCCATCGCGCCCAAGTCGCGGCGGATGTGCTCCTCCTCGGCACGCAACTCGTCTTCGGTCTGAATCGCCCCGGTCACGCGCCAGCTCGTGGCCGGCTTGCGCTCGTAGATGTCGCAGTTGAAGACCGGTTGGACCACCAGGGGCTTGCGAACGAGCGTCCTGCGGGGCCGGTCGGCCGCGACCGAAAACGCTGCCCCGGCAAGCACCGGCAAGCCGGCGCTTGCCGCCAGGCCCGTGGCCGCAAGAAACTCGCGCCGCGTCCAGCCGCCGATGGGGTACTCCGCATGCCCGGTGGGGCAGCAACAGCCCTCGGGTACAGAAGCCGGCCTGGGATGGGATTTCGCCATGACTCACCTCGCGAGGTGGACGAACCGCTGTCGAGCCTGGAGTCTAATGGCCCCCCGGCGCACCCGCAAGAGGGCGTCAGCCCCAGGACGGGGTTGGCCTCGGGGCTAGGCCTCGGAGCCCACCTGGGTCATGACGTCTTCGGGGATATTGAAGTTCGACGAGACGTTTTGCACGTCGTCGTGGTCGTCCAGACGGTTCATCAACTTGAGCACTTTTCGGGCCACGTCGGGGTCGGTGACGTCGACCGTGTTCTTCGGCACGCGGGCGACTTCGCGCATCTCGGGAACGATGCCGGCGGCCTCCAGCGCGTCGGACACGGCCTGGTAGGCTTCGGGCGTGCAGGTGACCTCGAACTTCTCGCCGACGCGATTGACGTCGTCGGCGCCGGCGTCCAGAGCCACTTCCATGAGTCGGTCCTCGTCGACCTTGTCGGCGGGGATGAGAAACATCCCTTTCTTTTCGAACATCCACGCCACGCAGCCCGCGCTACCCAGTTTGCCGTCGGAGATCTCGAAGATCTTGCGGATTTCCGAGGCGGTGCGGTTGCGGTTGTCGGTCAAGACATCGCAGAGCACGGCCACGCCGCCGGCCCCGTAGCCCTCGTAGAGCACTTCCTCGAGGTTGCCGCCTTCCAGTTCGCCGGTGCCGCGCTTGATGGCCCGCTGGATGTTGTCCTTGGGCATGCTGACCGCCTTGGCGGCGTCGATCGCCAGGCGCAAGCGGTTGTTGTGGTCGGGATCGCCACCGCCCAGCTTGGCGGCCACGATGATCGCCTTGGAGAGCTTGCTCCAGAGCTTGCCGCGTTTTGCGTCGATAAGGGCCTTCTTGTGCTTGATACCGGCCCAGTGGGAATGTCCTGCCATGGGTGAATCTCACGTAACAACGGGAAGTGTGGATGGTCCGGCCGCCGCGTGGTGCGTCACGTCGGGAGCCGGAGCTTCTTTTCGATCGGCCCCGCCTTTTCGGGTTCGCCCGCCTTCCGGTGCGCCTCGGCCGCGCGTCGCCACGCCTCCTTGGCCTTGTCGGCCTGGCCCGCCTTCCGGTACGCATCGCCGAGGTGGTCGAGCACGGTCGGATCGGGCTCCTGGGCCGCGGCCTTCTCGAGTTCGGCGACGGCCTCGGCCGTGCGGCCCAGCCGGTAGAGCACCCAGCCCAGGCTGTCGCGATACGCGGCGTTGTCCGGCTCGCTTTCGAGGGCCTTGCGGATCATCTCCTCGGCCCGGTGCAGCCGTCGGCCCGCGTCGGCCCACAAATACCCCAAATCGTTCAACGCCGAGGGATCGTCGGGGAACTCGTCGAGGACTTGTTCGAGCCACTCTTCGGCGGCGGGCTGGTCCCCACGGATCACGGCGAGGTTCGACAGCGCCAAGCGGGCATCGCGCAGGACCTGCCGGACCTCGGGCCAGCGGTACTCGTCGCCGTACTTGGCCAACAGATCGCGGTACGCCTTGTCGGCCTGTTCGTAGCGCTTGGCATGATTGAAGATCCAGGCGACACGGCTTTGGAACCGTGGCAACTCGGGCAGCGGAGGTTCGTCTCGCTTCGCCTTCGCGGCGTGGGCCGCGTCGCGCTGCTCGGCCAAGGCCACGGCCCGGCGCGCCGCGTCCAGCGCCTCGTCCGTCTTGCCGTTCATCTCCAACGCGCCGGCCAGATAGAACAGAAACTGGTGGCGGTTTTCCGGCTCGGACGTCGTGCCCGTGCCGCGGCGAAACACCTCGACCGCCCGGCCGTATTGCTCTTTCATGAGCAGCGCCAGTCCCCAGGTCAGCAACAGCTCGCTTTTCTCGCCGGGTTTGGCTTGGATGGCCAGGTCGAAGAACTCCGCCGCGGCGTCCCACTGCTTGGCGTCCAGTGCCAGCATGGCAACGGCCAGGCGCGCCTCGTAGGGCGGAGTCTTTGGATCCAGGCGCACCTGGCGGCGCGCGAGGTCGATCAGGGTTTGGACCAACGGCGTATCGGCGGCCAGGGCGTCGGACTTCTCGGCCAGCGGGCCGAGCGATCCGACCTTGAGCACCGCCTCGCCCAGCACGCCGAGGAGCGGCTCGAACCGCTTTGCCTTGCGGTAGACGTCGATCAGGCCACGGTAGCCGAGGAGCGTCGGCGATTTCGCCAGGCTTGCGCGGTAGAGGGTTTCGGCTTGCTCGAGCCGGCCCGCCTCGCGGTACTTCTCCGCCAGGAAGTACCCCAGCGGTGCGTTGGTCGGGTCGCTCTCGCGCAGCTTCTCGAGCCGCGAGATCAGTTCGTTCTCCTTGTTCAGCGCCTTCAGGGCCTCGGCCAACAGGCGATAGGGGGCCAAGTCGGCGACCGGCGTCTTCGCGCGAAAATAGGCGTCCAATCGCTCGATCGCTTGCTGTGGCCTGCCGGCGCGGAGATCGACGCGGGCCGAGTGGTAAGCCAACAGTCCGGGCGTGGGGGCCACCCGGTCGGCTTGTTCGAACGCGGCCATCGCCCGATCCGGCTGCCCGGCCAGAAGAAACGCCTCGCCCATCAGGGTGTACGCCGGCCCCGGATCGGCCAGCAACTTCTTCCGGGCCGGCTTCTTGACGCCGGACGCGTCGGGGCGCTCCAAGGTGTTCCAGACGCGGAGGAACCACTCGGCGGCCCGATCATGCTTGCCCAGGGCGTGGTACAGGCGGCCTATCTCCATCCACAGCACGACATCGCCGGCGGTCTCCGAGCCTGGCTTCCGGCAAGCGGCCGCCTTCTCGTAGAGCGCCACGGCTCGCGCCGGGTCGCCCGTCTCTTGCAAGTGAAGGCCGAGACTCTTGAGCAGATCGGGGTCGGGTGGCTCCAGATCGACGACCTTCAGAGCATAGCGCACGGCTTCGTCGTGGCGCTGGAGCTTGGCGGCCAGAGGGATGATCGACCGGGCCACCACGGCCGCCTTCGGGTCGCGCCGGAAGGCCCGCTGGTACAACCGCAACGCCTCGGCCAGATCGCCGCGGTGTTCGCGGAGCCGCGCGGTCGAAAACAAGGCCAGCGCATCGAGAACGTCGGACTCGGCTTCGGTCCGCGCCTGCTTGGGAACCAAGAGTTCCGGTGGATCGTCCAGTACCAGCGGGGTGGGAGAGACCGCCGCGGGCTTCGGGCCGGCCGGCTCCGGCGGCACGGCCAAGGCCCCGCCCCACGCGCCAACGGCCGCGACGATCATGCACCAAAGCAGACGCCGAACAAAGACGGTCTGCACGCGGGGCCTCGGGTCCAGGGGTTCGCTGCGGGGTACCATGTTGGATCGGATTTCCATCCCCGGGGCACTCAGGTGCCTCGGGGACCATGCGCGCTCAGCGCGGCTTGCGTTTCGACAGGCCCTCGGCAGGCGACGACGCAGGCGCCGAGCCGGACTCGCCCTTGGTCTTCGGCTCGGGCTTCTTCCTCGACGCGCGTCGGGCCGGCGCCTCGGGCGCGGGTTTCTCGCCGGAGGTCGATTCGTCGGCTGGCTTGGCGCGCTGTTTCTTCCGGGACGGGACCTCGCCCGGTGTCGGTTCCGCGGGGCGCGGCGACTTGACCTCGGGCGCGGACGGCGCCTTGGCCGACGTGGGCGGCGAGCCCGCCGTCTCTTTCGAGCCGGCGGCCTTGACGGCCCCGGCCTGGTCGCCCTTCTTCTTCGCCGCCTTCTTCGGTCGTTCCCCCTGATCCTGGTTATCCGGAGACGCCGCCGCTTGGCTGGAAGCCATCTCGACCGGCTCGGGCTTCTTGGCCCGCCGGCTGGGCAACCGTCCCTTGACGTCCGGTTCGATTTCCAACAGGACCGCGTGCAGCGACGGGGCGAAGGGAGTGGCGACGAAATCGGCGCCGAGCTGATGGACCAGCGAGGCGAACTCGACGCCGCAGTTCTTGGGGATCGCACGCTCCAGGCCGGGAACGACGCCGGCGGCCACGTCGCTCTCGGTGGCCAGCCCGACGAGCGCCAACGCGCCGAGCGTGCCCGAATCGAGCGGAATGGAGTGCCCCCCCAGCGCGGCCTGGACCACGTAGGAGGTAGAGAACTTCGTTGTCCCCTCGATCTTCTCGAGCCGTTCAACGGCGGTGCCGAGGCTGAGCTTGCGCAGTTCTTCGAGGTCGAAGGAATACGTCGCCTCGAAGATGCTCTGAAGGATGCGTTTGAAGCGGCTGGCCGAGGAGCCGGGGTCGGGCAGGTTGGCCATCACCTCGGAAAGCTCCCGCACGCTGCTGACCCGGATTTCGTTCCAGTCGAAAAACGTGTGCACCATCGCCGCGAAGGCTTCTTCCGCGGCGGCGTAATGGGCGTTCTCCAGACAGCAGGCGAAAAGCAGGTGTTCCAGGACGGAGCGGTTGGGGTCGGGAACGACCGGCTGGTAGTGCTTCTTCAGGATCTTGTGGAGGCGGGTGAACTGGGCGGTACGGCTTGGGGCTGCCATAGGCTTTGGGGGGTTCGTCCGTCAGGTGGCCGAAAGACCGTGGGAGCGAAGAAGGTCGAGCCATCCGGGAGGCAACGGGCCGCGATCAACTGTCCGGCGGCGGGGCCGGCGGCGGATCGCCGGGAGGGCTTTCTTCCGGCCGCGCGTCCTCGTCGGTGGCCCCGTCGACGGCTTCATCATCGGCCTCGGCTTCCGGCGGTGGGGGAAGGACGTCATGGAGGATTCGGGCCACTTCGATCGAGCGTTTGACCCCCATGTCCAAGAGGAACTCGATCTTCGGGGTATAGCGGGTCTCGATCCGCCGGGCGATCTTCGCCTGGAGGAAACCCGCCGCGTGCTGAAGCCCCCGAAGACTCAGGTTCTGCCTCGTTTCGTCGCCCATGACCGACACGTGAACCTTCGCGTGCCGCAGGTCGGAGGACATCTCGACATAGGTCACGGTGACGTCGCGGATGCGCGGGTCCTTCAACTCGGTGAGGATCGCCATCGAAACCACCTCGCGGACCGCTTCTGCGGCTTTCTGCGCACGTCGCGACGTCATCGCGTCACCTTCGTTCCTACAGG
>JANLFZ010000044.1:13094-20929 GCA_024653385.1 Thermoguttaceae bacterium
ATTTCCTCGACGCGGTAGGCCTCCAAGAGGTCGCCTTCCTTCAGATCGTCGAAGCCGGCCAGCTTCATGCCGCACTCGTAGCCTTGGCGCACCTCGCGGGCATCGTCTTTTTCGCGCTTGAGGGATTCGAGCGGGTAGTCGCCGATGACCCGGCTGTCGCGGATCACGCGGACACGGGCATCGCGCTGGACGGTTCCCGCCAGAACCTGGCAACCGGCCACGGTCCCCACGCGGCTGATGTGGAACACCCGCTTGACCAACGCCCGACCCAACTCGGTCTCGCGCTTCTCCGGCTTGAGCATCCCCTCGAGGGCCGCCCGAAGGTCGTCGCTGACCTGGTAGATGATGTCGTACCGGCGGATCTGGACGCCGAGCGATTCGGCCAGGGCGCGGGCTTTTTCGTCCGGGGCCACGTTGAACCCGATGATCACGGCGTCGGAGGCGTCGGCCAGGTGGACGTCGGCCTCCGTGATCCCGCCCACCATCGCCTGGAGCACCTTGATCTGGACCTCGGGGTGCTTGAGCTTGCCCAGTTCCTTCTGGATCGCCTCGATCGACCCGCGGACATCGGCCCGAAGAATGATGTTCAGCGTGCGGACCTCGTCGCGTTCGGCAAGGCGGTCGAACAGGTTCTCGAGCGTCACGTGGGGTTGCACGCCGGCCAGTTCCTTGCGGCGGTTCATCGTCGCCCGCTCCTGGGCGACTTGGCGCGCCAGCGAAATATCGTCGACGGCATAGAAGCGGTCGCCGGCGGCGGGGGCCGTGTCGAGCCCCGTGAGGTTGACCGGCATGGCCGGGCCGCACTCCTTGTACTTCTTCTGCGGATTGAGGGTGTCGTACATGGCCTTGACGCGGCCGTGGGCCGCCCCGCAGACGACCACGTCGCCCACGTGGAGCGTGCCCTTCTGCACCATGACCTTGGCGACCACGCCGCGCCCTTGCTGCACCTCGGCCTCGAGGCACACGCCCACGGCCGGCCGATCGGGATTGGCCTTGTATTCGTGAAGTTCCGCGACCGTCAGGATCGTCTCGAGCAGGGTGTCGATGCCCTCGCCCGTCAGCGCGCTGGTGCGGACCAACTCGGTGTCGCCGCCCCATTCGCTGGGCAACAGCCCGGCCGTGGCCAATTGCTGGAAGATCCGATCGATGTTGGTTCCCGGCAGGTCGATCTTGTTCAAGGCGACGATGATCGGAACGCCGGCGGCCTTGGCGTGGCTGATGGCCTCTTCGGTTTGCGGCATGACCCCGTCGTCGGCCGCCACGACGAGGACCGCGATGTCGGTGACCATCGCCCCGCGGGCGCGCATGGCGGTAAACGCCTCGTGGCCCGGCGTGTCGACGAAGGAGATCGGGCGGCCGTCCTTTTCGATCCGGTAGGCCCGAATGTGCTGCGTGATTCCGCCCTTCTCGTGCGCCGCCACGTCGATCCCCAGGATGCGGTCCAGCAACGAGGTCTTCCCGTGATCCACGTGCCCGAGGAACGTGACCACCGGCGGGCGCGGGACGAGCTTCTCGGGATCGTCGGGTTGCTCGGCGGCCTGAAGCAGTTTGTCTTCGGCCGAAAGCGGCTGGCGGAAATCGACCTCCACGCCCAAGGCTTCGGCCAGGAGGGCTGCCGTGTCGGGGTCGATCGCCGCGGTGATGACGGCCGGGGCCCCAAGCTCCATCAGTTTGGCCATGACCTGCGCGGCCGGCACGCCCACGGCCTCCGAGAAACTCCGCACCGTGCAGGGAAGCTCGACGACCACGTGGCTCTTGCGGGGCGCGGCCGTCGAGACGCTGCCTCGCCGCTGCCGGCGCAACGTCGTGCGCACGACCGGCCGGGCTTCTTCGTCTTCGGCGGTCTCGGGGCGCGCCGCCGCCGCGCGCTTGCGCTTCAACTGGCGCTGCTCCCGGCCACCGAGCGTGAGTTTCCCCTCTTCCTCGACCTCGACGTCCGGCACCACGGACCGCGCGCCCTTGCGGCGTTCCTTCTCTTTTTCCTTTTCCTTGCCGGGGCGAAGAAGTTCGGTCGGCAGATCGATCTCGGTCGGTTCGCGATCCTTGACGCCAGGTTTCTTGCCCTGCTGCGCCGCCTTGCGCTTCTCTTCCTGCTTCTTCAGATGTTCGGAAAGCGGCTTAAGACCGAGCTTCGACGCGCGAATCACCTCGGGCGCGAGCTTGATCTCGGGCTTCTGCGGGGCCGGCTCCGAAGGCTTGGCCACGACCGGACGCTGCGCTGTCGGAATAGGCGCCACCCGGATCGACGGCGCGGACTTGGCGCCCGACTTCCCGCCACCGGCCCCCCTGGACGTCCCGGGCCGGCGCAGCGTCGGGACCTTCGTGGGCAGCACCGGCACGGGGGTAAGCACGGGCGGCTTGATCGGGGGAGGGCCCGGCGGAACGGGAGCCTCGGCAGCCGGCGCCACCACCGCCGGCGCGGGGCTGACCGGACTTTCGGGAGCAGGCAATACTTCCGTGCCACCCTCTTTCTCGGCCGCCGCCGGGAAAGAAGGCGGCGCCACCTCCGGAACCTCGGGCACGGCTGGCGGGGCGGGAACCTCCGGCGGCGCTTCGGCGGGGAGCGCTTCGGCAGCCGGCACTTCGACGACCGGCGCTTCCTCGACCGGACCGGCCGGCTCCACTGCCGGCGGAGGCGGCGCGACTTCGATCGACGGCCCCGGAACGACCGGTTCCACCGCGGGCTGAACAACGGCCGGCGCCGGGGGGGGCTCCACCGCCGGGGGCGTCTCGGCGGGTGGCGGCGCCACGGGCGGTGCCGGTTCCGCAGGCGTGGCCGGGCGTCTGGCCGTGATCGTACCCGGTCGGCGCTCCAGCACCGGCACTTTCCGGACGGTCGCGCCTGCCGGGGCAATGTAATCCTCGCGGCGTACCGGCGGCGCGCCGCGATCCGCCACGACCGTGGCGGAACGGCCCGCCTTGCTGCGTTCCAGGTGGGCCTTGATCGTCGCTACTTCCTCGTCGCTCAGGCTGGCCAGCGCAGACCCTTTGCCGGTGATGCCTATCTGGTTGCAGATATCCACCAGCTTCTTGTTCTCGATCTTCAGTTCTTTGGCTAACGCGTAGATGCGAATCGGCAACTTCGGTCTCTCCCTCGGGTCCCGGCTGGCGCTGGGCGATGGTCAGCCCGCCGGCAACGTGCGCGCCTAGTCTGTCAACATACCATGATCGCACTCCCTGGTTGCGGCGGTCCGCGGAACCCGATTCCGAGACCGCCTCAGGATCCGGCCGCAAGCCCTGGACTCGGCCCCGGCCGGGAAATTGGCTCCTCACCCACCTGGACGAACCTCTTTGGAGACCCGCCACGTCCCTCGGATCAACGCTTCCTCCGTGCCTAAGCCGCTCCAGGCGGCGGGCCGGACAGGCCCTCGCCCGTCGGACCATGTTCCGCGGCAATCGGGCCGTGCGGCGTTCCCTCGTCGGCCGATCGGCCGTTCGCGTCGGGCGAGGGCGCGTCGGCAAGGGCGACCTCAGAAGGCGACTCCGCGCCGGCCTCGGCACCCGCTTCCGCGGCAATCTGGTCGGCATGGTCCGGCGCTGCATCGTCCGCAGCCGCGGCCTCCTCGGCGTACTTCTGCTCTCGCTGGCGGCGGCGTTCGGCCGCGGCGGCTTGTTCGGCCTCCTCGGCCTTGGCCTCGGCCTGGGCGATGATGGCGTCGGCCTGTTCTCGCGTCAATCCCCCCATCTCCATCAGATCTTCCGGCTCGATAATCGAAAGATCGTCGTACGTCAAGAACCCCTCGCCGACCAGACGGTCCGCCAACTCCTCGCTGACGCCCTCGAGCGACGAGAAGCCGACGATCGCCTTCTCCAGCGCCTCGTCGAGTTCGTCGCGCGTCATGATTTCGATGTCCCAACCGCACAGCTTGCTGGCCAGACGCACATTCTGACCACGCCGCCCGATCGCCAGCGAAAGCTGGTCCTCGCGCACCAGGACGATGGCCCGGCCCAACATCTGGCAGAGGATCACCTCCTCGACTTCGGCCGGTTGGAGGGCGTTGGGGATGAACACCTGCATGTCGTCGTTCCAGCGGACGATGTCGATGCGTTCGACGCCGCCCAACTCGTCGACAATGTTCTTGATGCGGTTGCCGCGCACGCCCACGCACGCCCCCACGCAATCGACCCGCTGGTCGCTACTGCTGACGGCCACCTTCGTGCGGTAGCCCGGCTCGCGGGCCATGGCGCGGACTTCGATCACGCCGTCGCCGATCTCCGGGATCTCTTGCTCGAAGAGACGCTCGACCAACTGGGGGCGCGTGCGGCTGAGGATGATCCGCACGCGCGATCCCTGCTTGCGGACCTCGGCAACCGTCGCCCGGACACGCTCGTTCTGGTGGTGCGTCTCGCCCGGAATCTGCTCGCTACGCGGTAGGATCGCCTCGGCCGTCGGGCCTGGTCGATCGAGGGTCACCGCGGCCGTGCCGCCATCGTAGCGCTGGATGATGCCGCTGACCAACTGGTCTTTCTGTTCCGAGTACTCCTCATACAGCGCGTCCCGCTCGGCCTCGCGGATCTTCTGAATCATCACCTGTTTGGCCGTCTGCGCTGCCACCCGTTCGGAGATCTCGCTCGGTGTCAACGGAACGCCGTTATGGGTACCGCTGATCGCGCCCGATTCGCGGTCGATGTGGATTTGGACGTCTTCTTCCTCCCCGTAGTGCTTCTTGGCAGCGGATACCAGCGCAGACTCGATCCCCTGGAAGACGATTTCCTTATCGATGTTCTTTTCACGATGGATCGCGTCCACGATCCTTAACACTTCGGTGGGGTTCATCGACACTCACTTACCCCCCGTTGGGGATGACCAGCAAGAGTAACACCCACGCTCACCCCATGCCTCGATAAAAAAAAGGCACGAAGTGGCCCTGGTAACACATCACAGCAGCGTTGCCGCTAACTACCTAACCTCGAAATATTACTGACCGAAATGCGGGGTGTCAAGGCGACCGACTCATTGATGGTCGAACCGCCCGGCAGTACAATGCCGGTTCCTCGCCAGAGCGAACACCCTCCTATCGGACGATACGCCACGAGGGGGAGACCGCCTCTTCTGGCGTCGGAAATCTCGATCGGAAAACTACACCGAATGGGTATTGACCTATGGCTAATAAGTGCGATATCGGACTCATCGGCTTGGCGGTGATGGGCGAGAACCTGGCGTTGAACATGGAAAGCCGCGGTTTCTCCGTGGCGGTGTTCAACCGCACCGTGAGCAAAGTCGACGACTTCGTGAAGGGACGCGGGGCCGGCAAAAACTTCTGCGGTTGCCACACCCTCAAGGAGTTCGTCGACAGCCTCGCCACCCCGCGCAAGGTCATGCTGATGGTGAAGGCCGGCCCCGCGGTGGACGAGTTCATCGAGCAACTGCTTCCGCTGTTGGCCCCGGGCGACGTGATCATCGATGGGGGCAACACCCACTTTCCCGATACTGAGCGGCGGACCAAGTACGTCGAATCGAAGGGGTTGCTGTACATCGGCACGGGCGTGTCCGGGGGCGAAGAAGGCGCCCTCAAGGGGCCAAGCATGATGCCCGGCGGCAGCCCGGACGCCTGGCCCTTGGTCAAGCCGATTTTCCAGGCCATCTCGGCGAAGGTCGGGCCGAATGGCGACATTCCGTGTTGCGAGTGGGTCGGGCCGCGCGGAGCGGGCCATTACGTGAAGATGGTCCACAACGGCATCGAGTATGGCGACATGCAGTTGATCTGCGAGGCCTACTGGCTCTTGAAGATGGCCTTGGGACTGCCCAACGAAGGGATCCACGATATCTTCTCGCGGTGGTACCAGGGAGAGCTGAACAGCTACCTGATCGAAATCACGCGGGACATCTTCACCGTGAAGGACGCCGAGACCGATCGCTGGTTGGTCGACCTGATCCTCGACACCGCCGGCGCCAAGGGGACGGGCAAGTGGATGAGCCAGCACGCCCTCGACCTGGGAGTGCCCAGCACCCTGGTCACCGAGGCCGTGTACGCCCGATCGCTCTCGGCGATGAAGGACGCGCGGGTCCGGGCGAGCCGGGTCTTGACCGGTCCGACCGGGCGTTACAAGGGAAACGCCGAGGAGTTCGCCGAGCAGATCCGCCAGGCCCTGTACGCCTCGAAGATTTGCAGCTACGCCCAGGGTTTCGTGCAGTTGCGCGAGGCGGCCAGGGAATACGACTGGCCGCTGGACTTCGGCTCGATCGCGCTGTTGTGGCGCGGCGGATGCATCATCCGCGCGGTGTTTCTCGAAAGGATCAAGGAGGCCTTCGACGCCGAACCGAACCTCGAAAACCTCCTCTTGGCCCCCTACTTCCGCGACGCGGTGAACAAGGCCCAGTTCGCCTGGCGAAACGTGGTCGCCACCGCGGTCCACCTCGGCGTTCCCGTCCCCGCCTTCTCCGCGGCCTTGGCCTACGGCGCTGTCGTTCTTCGACTCGTACCGCTCGGAGCGGCTTCCGGCGAACCTGCTCCAGGCGCAGCGCGACTACTTCGGCGCGCACACCTACCAGCGGATCGATAAAGAAGGCATCTTCCACACCGATTGGCTCCGCGAGCGGCGACTGCCCGACTAACCATGGCAACCAGCTATCTCGACGAACTGTTTGGACTTCACGGCCAGGTGGCCGTGGTAATCGGCGGCGCCGGCGTGTTGGGCGGGGCCCTGTGCGAGGGGATCGGCCGGGCGGGGGCCCATGTGGTCGTCGCCGACTTGACCGAGGAGGGCTGCCGCGCGCGGGTGGCGAAACTCGTTGACGCGGGATGCCAGGCAACCTACGGCGTGGTCGACGTCACGCGGCGCGAGTCGATCGAGGCCCTCTTGGCCAAGGCTCGCGAAATCAAAGGCCGGGTCGAGATCCTCGTCAATTGTGCCGGCGTGAACGTCGGCAGCACGTTCCTCGACGCCACGGACGCCGATTGGGACCGGGTGCTCACCATCAACCTCAAGTCGGTCTTTCAGGCGTGCCAGATCTTCGGCCGGCACATGGTCGAGTCGGGCGGGGGGGCCATCCTCAACATCGGCAGCGTCACGTCGATCTTGCCGTTGTCGCGGGTGTTCGCCTATTCGGCCTCGAAGGCCGGCGTGGTCAACCTCACCCGAAACATCGCCCGCGAGTTCGGCCGACAAAACGTGCGCGTCAACGCGATCTGCCCGGGCTTCTTCCCGGCCGAGCAGAACCGCAAGTTGCTCGACCGCGAGCGGATCGACAACATCATGCGGCACACGCCCATGGCGCGCTTCGGCGAGCCCGAGGAATTGATCGGGGCCGCGCTATTGCTCCTGTCGCCTAGGGCCGGGCAGTTCATCACCGGCAGCGTCGTGAGTGTCGACGGCGGCTTCACTGCCGCGTGGTTTTAGTGGGCCGTCTCATTCGACTGATTGATCGCTCTCAGAATCGTGGAGCCTCGTCTTGATCATCGGTGCTGGGCGATTGTCCTTGTCGGACGCTGCCGCCGCCGTAGCGACCGCCTCGCGCCGCAACGACGTTGCGACTGTCACCGAGCGGCATTGCTTGCACTCCAAGCAGCGGACGCATCGGATCGTGTCCACCCGGTCCAAGGGCCGATCGCCGCCTTGGCACAGGCTGCGGCATTCCGCGCACCCGACGCACCGCTCGGGATGAAACCGCAGGAAGAAGAACGAGAAGCGGTTGCACAGGGCGTAGATCGCTCCAAGGGGGCACAGCAGGGTGCACCACGGTCGCCAGACGAACACGGCGGCGACTAGAACCCCCCCGAGGATCGCGACCTTGGCCGCGCTGGGCCACGGGATCTCGTTGCCCGCCACCGCCTGCCGCACGACATTCGGCGCGGAAGCCTCCAGGGCGCCCGCGGGACAAAGCTTGCAGAAGA